>DMKD01000292.1:0-28243 GCA_003454605.1 Spirochaeta sp.
ACTCGGTGTAAATATTGGTAAAAATATCATAATTGCCTTACTGATATCCAGCGCGATTGCCGGTATTGCCGGCGCCTGCGAGGTTACGGGCATAGCCCGCAGACTGCAGCAGGGGCTTTCACTCGGCTATGGATACACCGCAATTATTATTGCATGGATGAGCCGGCTGAATCCCGCCGTCTGCGTACCGGTCTCGATTATCATGGCGGGGCTGCTTGTCGGCGGCGACAGCGTTCAGATTATGATGGGTGTACCTTCCGCCATGGGTCAGGTTATGCAGGGGATGATTCTCTTTCCGATGCTTGCCGGTTCAATTTTCTCTGAATACAGGCTGCGCTTTACCGCCGCAGGGGCTGGAAACCATACGGTTTCTGCTGAAGGAGGCCGGGCATGATTCTGCTCCTAACGTCAATCGTAGCAATTACGCTGAAGGCCGGCACTTCACTGATTTTCGCGACAATCGGAGAGATTTATACCGAAAAATCAGGCGTGCTGAACCTCGGCATCGAAGGCATAATGCTGATGAGCGCCGTGCTTTCGTTTACCGTCTCATACTATACAGGGAGTCTCTTCGCAGCGGTATTAACCGCTATGCTCACAGGCGCGGCACTTTCGCTGCTGCATGCTTTTCTGTCAATCACGATGCAGGCCCAGCAGGTTGTGAGCGGCTTAAGCATCACCCTGTTTGGAACCGGAATGGCAAGTTTTCTCGGTCAGACCCTGGGTCCCGAATCCAACAGCGGATATATGATAGGACTCACCGCCGCCAGATTTGAGACAGTCACCATACCCGGTCTATCTAAGCTTCCGGTAATCGGCGCGGTATTCAGCCAGGACCCGATGACCTACCTGGTTCTGCTGCTGATACCAGCTGCCTGGTTTTTCATGCACCGCACAAAGCACGGGCTTAACCTGCGCGCGGTTGGAGAGAATCCGCAGACGGCCGATGCAATGGGCATCAATGTTACCCTCACCCGCTACATCTATACGGTTTTCGGCGGCCTGATGGCCGGGATCGGAGGAGCTCATCTCTCGCTTGCATATACACCGGGCTGGACCGAGAACATAACCGGAGGACGGGGCTGGATAGTCATAGCCCTCGTAATCTTTTCTCTCTGGAATCCGTCCCGGGCAATATGGGGAGCCATGCTCTTCGGCGGGATCAATGCAGTGCAATTCAGGCTGCAGGCCTCGGGTGCCCAGATTCCGGCAACAATACTGAATATGCTGCCCTACCTGGTGACTATAGCAGTGCTTGTAATAATTACTGTATGGGAAAACAGAAAACGCCGCACCGGTTCACCAGCTGCTTTGGGAACGCCCTATCAGCGGGAAGAAAAGTAGACGGCTGCAGATTATCCTTTGGATTCCGGAATTTTCTGCTTTTCAACAAAAACGTTTTTATAAACTGCAATCAGCCGGCTTCTGTTATGGATGCCGGTTTTTTTATAGATATTATTAAGATGACTCTTCACTGTCGCAATAGATATGTTCATAAATTTGGACAGTTCTTCGTTCGACAGCTCCTCGTAGAAGCACATCGCCACCATTACCTCATATTCCTTCTTTGTAAACTCAACATCTGTCTCTTCAGATTCAGCCAGACGCTTCTTCAGCTCCTCTCCGAAGGGGGTTATCGCTCTGGCAAAACCAAGCTCACGGTTCATTCTCATAAACCTGCGTCTCATAATATCGTAATAATCCTTATAGATCAGATAGATAACCGAATATATAAATAATAGAAACAACAGCCTGTCTAGAATGTCGATGAAGTGCAGATCATTTGCGCGCGCATAAATGATGAGCAGCAGACCATTAAAAGCAGCAGTGCCGATGACCATGAAGGCTTTCAGGCGGGAATACCTATATGCAAGAGCAACACCAATCACAAAAAGAATAACGGCCCGCATTTCACCGGTATGCAGAAGATCAAGGCTGCCCATGAGATAAAGAAGCATGGTTTGAAACTGTTTGGAATAATACCTTGAGCCCGCATTTTTCAAACCGTGAAGGGTCACAATGAGAACAAAGAACCCCGCGGCTATGTAAGCCGCATAATTGAGGAAATCCATAACAGTTTGCTCTTTTGAGAAATACTGTGCTGTGAAATAACTGATTATCCCCATGCCGATACTGATAAGTCCGAATAGAATTCCCAGTTTATTGTGAAGCTTTTTCAATCCATGGGTTTTATAAGGGTCTTTTCCCGCATCCATCGAAATATTCTATCATAAATTCAATTATTAATGATATATTTAAGTATAATGAAAAACGAGAATGATATCCTTGAAGAAACGGTACGGCTTTGCGCGGCTTTGTCACGTGAAAACAAACTTTCCGCAATGATTTCGATCCTGGTTGAACAATGCCTTGACATCAGCAAATCTGAACTCGCAGGCCTGTATCTCTATCCTGAGAACGGCAACCCTAAACTCGTGTATAAACGCGGATGGTATGACCTCCCTGTTGAATTGCTCCGTCGTTCAGAGCTGATAAGCTTCGCTGAAGACTGCAATGAAACAATAGTTCTTCTAAACAGAAAGAAATCACCCTTTTCTGCTGTCCTGCTTGATGCGAAAATGAACAGCGGCATCATCCTTCCTCTCAAGGTTCCGACACAGCGCCTTGGCTATCTTGTCTTAAACTCAGACAGAGATAATTTTTACAGCGGAGACAGGTTCAGATTTCTGGAATCAGTATCAAAATACGCCGGAGGGCTGTTGAATAACACAGTGCTCTACAATCAGCTGCAGGAGCAGCTGCGAAAAATTGAGACTATGGAACGATACCAGAACAATATTTTCTCATCGATGTCCGATTTTCTGATAACTACCAATCCCGACGGCAGTCTGAATTATTATAACGAAGCTGCTGAAAGAAAACTGGGCCTGAGTGATGCAAGCATCGGGAAAAAACTTGATGCTATCTTTCGCAAGAGGCTGACGCCAAAGATTCTCAAGACTATAGTCTCGGCGGAACAGAATGGAAATGTAATCCTCGGAATAGAAGGAATACTGAAAAATCCAGCTGAGAATATTGATTACTCTCTCAATATTACTCCGCTTAAAGGCAAACGCGGCCGGCATGAGGGCCTCACCCTTCTGTTTAAAGACCAGAGTGCAGAAAAAGATATGAAAAACCGCATGGGCGTTGCGATTGAAGAGCGCAGGTTGATCAAGGACATGTTCTCACGTTACCTGTCCAATGACATTATCAATCATCTCATAGAGTGCCCCGAACTTGTCCGCCCGGGCGGCTCTAAAAAGATTGCGACTGTATTCTTCGCCGACATAAGGGGATATACAGCCTTTTCCGAAACAAAGGAGCCCGAAGTAATCATCGACATATTGAATGAGTACTTTCGCGAGGCTGTCGAAATCGTAATCAACTACGGCGGATATATAGACAAGTTCATCGGCGATTGTATTATGGCGGCATGGGGAGTGCCTCTATCAAACGAGCATGAGGATGCGATGAGGGCTGTAAAATGTGCTGTTGAAATACAGAAGCTTGTAGCATCCAAAGAGCGCAAGTTTTTTACAGGACAGGCAAAATCACTGAAGATTGGAATAGGCATGCATTCGGGACCGCTCGTTGCCGGCAATCTCGGCAGTGCCAGGAGAATGGATTACTCCATGATAGGAGATACAGTAAATCTTGCAGCCAGACTCGAAGGGGTTGCCGGTCCTAATGAAATCATCATAACCGGTACAACGAAGAGGATGCTGGACGAAAGCTTCAATCTTGAAAAACGCAGACCTGTAAAGGTGAAAGGGAAGAAAGATCCCATAGAAATATTTAACGTAGCCGTATAACGGCATGGAGGAAAATCATGGAAATATTACCCGGCTTCAGCTTGCCGCTCTATAGTATTATCGCGATTATCTCAGCTGCGGCTGCGCTGCTGATCTACATAATAATCAGGGTATACCTGAATTACAGCTTTACAAAAAAATGCGATCGGGCAGCCGAAGACCCGGATAAGATGAAAGAATTCAACGAAACCTACTCGGGAAACAAGCTTTTAAAACGCTCAAAACTGATAGAGAAATCGGCTGAGAAGAACGGTACTGAAATTATCACCGGAACCGGACTTAACGATCTTTGGGAAAAACAGTTTCTCGTTTACCGAAGAACAAAGTATCTGAAAAAATTTATCAACCATTTCCCTGAACAGGGATTATTTTTCTGCATGCTCGGCGGAAAGACCAGACCCGCATTTGAAAAACTGTTCATTAAAACAATATCTCAAGGCGGAGATTTAAACCTGCTTAAAAAAGTTGCCTCTGCCGGCAACGGAAAGGACTTCGACGGGAAATATGCAGCCGGTTTAATCGGGGACCGTTTCCAGGACATCATCGAGATGTCAGGCGATTCAGAATGGCCTGTCAGATTTTTTGCTGTAAAGCTTCTTATTCACAATAGCGACAAAAGGGCGGTCAGGGTCATATGGGAGGCTTTCAGCGATTCATCCTCATTAATACGAAAGACCATAGCAGCCGAGTTCACGTCCGCCGAAAATAAAAAGCTCAGTGAGATCCTCAAGGATCTTCTTCTCAATGATCCGGCATATACAGTCAGAAAGGCTGCCCGGCTGAGACTTGATCAGGATTTCCCTGAACTCTTTCAGATAAAAACGGCGCCTTTAACCAAACCGCAGATACTTCATCTACTGGGCCTCCTTCATGACGGTTCCGATGAAGATGTTAATACAGCGACTGAATATCTGCTGTCTGCCGATCTGGAAATCAGACTCCAGGCTGCTCTCTTTCTTCAGCAGCAGGATATTCTAAAAAAGCTTTTTATAGATGCAGATCCCGGAGATAAAACATCCTACAACAGAACTGGAAAACTGCTGAAAATGGCATGCGAAGTCAACTGCACCGACTTTCTGAAAGAACTCGAGCATACTGAGAATCCAGCATCAGTACATCTCGCTGCCGGACTGCTGAAGGAGAACGGCAGTCGAGAGTATATCGATAAACTCGCAGCAAGGGTTTTCGCTGAATCTTTCAGCGAAAAAACCCGGGAGAATTATACTGCAATATATACGGAAGCCGTAGAATGCATCTCCCTGCGTGGAAGCGACACTGCTCTCGAAATGCTCAATAAGGAATTAATTCGGCGGTACAAAGAAAGTGTTTCATCAATAATTCTTCCCATCCTCCCGGTTCGGGGCGAATCAGTATTCATTCCAACGCTTATAGAATTCCTGAAGGCTGATGATTTTCCATCAGCCGAACTGCTGCGGCAGACAATTGAACGTTTTCCGCCGGCTTTGTACATTGAAGAGCTTATCACCATCCTGCGCAGCACGCCTGATGCATTCAGTGCGGATGTTAAGAAGGAATCATTCAAGATTCTCGGAGAAATGAAGCTGTCCTGCTGCCTGCAGATGATCCTTGAAAATCTCAAGCTACTTTCTCATTCAGAGCAGAAAGAATTTGCCGTAATACTGAACAACTATGATGAGCAGGCTTTTACCGCCCGTGTGAGCGGGCTTCTACAGAGCTGTGATTCCGAGGTCAAGGCGTCGCTGCTGAGCTCACTCCCGGCAACAGGACTGAAAAAGTTCGTAAAGGATGTAAAAGAAGCGTCCAAGGATCCTGATCCGGAGGTCCGCATAGCAAGCATATGGGCACTTGCGGGCTACGGTGAGATTAAACTCATCAGCCAGATGACCGACGGACTGCGCGATCCCGTTGAGAGGGTAAGGCGGGAAACTGCGGCGGTAATTGCCGAGTATGGAACAGAAACTGCTATGGCTCAGCTTAAAAAACTCCTGACTGACAGCAACGAAGTTCTGCCGGTTAAATCCGCTGCCATTCACGGCTTCGGTCAATCCAGGCGTGAAGAATCAATTAAAATACTCGTGGATGTTCTGAGTGACGCCGATCTCCGACCGCTTAGTTCCTCCGCTCTCGCTCAAAAGGTATCAAAGAATGAGATAAGGCGGCTCGTTGAACTCTTTAAAGATGCGGCGCCACAGCTGCGCGAAAATATAGCCGAGGTATTCAAAGCAATGGGAGAAGCCGGTGAGCCTGCCATAATTACCCTGCTTCAGGAAGAGATCTCTTCATTGCGCGAGACCCTGTCGGAGATTCTACTGAAAACCGGTTATATTGAAACCACAGTAACAAAGCTGCGACACCGCAACCCCGATATAAGAAAACGGGCAGCCGCAATCCTTGCATTAATGCAGACAAAGGAATCTTTCAAAGGCATGGTTCTTGCAGCAAGGGATCCTGATTCCGAAGTGAGGGTTGAGGTTCTCAAGGCGCTTGAAAAACTGAACACAAAAGAAGGCAGCCTGATTCTGAATGAACTTAAAGAGGACCCCGATAAAAGGGTGAGAAAATATACTCTATGGGCACTGGAAAGGATTGAAGCAAAGAACAGCGCCGGCTGATCCGCCGGCATTGCCTTTTGTCAGCTGGTAACGGGTTTGTCTCCGGATGCATCGCTGTCTGACTTGGCGGAGGGCGAAGAAAAGAGCCCTCTCATTATCTCTGCGCCCATCATATCGGGACTTTTCATCCCTTCGAGTCCGCCAAGAAAATCGTTGAGTACCAGAATCTCTTCAACCATTAACAATCTCACGAAATGTTCATTCTCAGGCTGAGTATTAATAGTCAGTTCATTATCTCTCAGGGTCACAGTGATTGTTATCGTATCCTTGCGAACATGGTATATATCACGGCCAAAATCCATCTGCTGCACAAAAAACTCTTCAGTACGGAATGAATCAAGCACAAGTTCGAGGATGAATTTGGACATTCTTGGGGTGGGAAAGCTGAGTTCGATGCTCTGAACATTATGCGCTGCTTCATCTCCGCCGAATTTTTTACGATAGCCGGAACCTCCGTCAAAGCTCTTGATAAGCAGGGGCGGAGCGATAACGCTGGCAACAAGCAGAGTCACAATAGAAACCCCGAAGAGATCATGACCGATTGCACCTGAAGACAGGCCAATACCGGCAACAATGAGGGTTACCTCTCCACGCGGTAGCATTCCGCAGCCAATCCTGAGAGCGCCTCTGAAGTTGAATCCGGCGAGGAAGGCGGGAAGTCCGCAGCCTATCATCTTTCCTGCGATTGCTACAACACTGAAGATAAGACCGAACACCCACACTGAGGACATGGCCTCGAAATTAACCATCATACCCATCACGGCAAAAAAGATCGGAACAAAGAAATCGTATATTCCATGCATCTTTTTCATTATTTCATGAGAGATATCGGTCTGCGACAGCGCGAGACCGATAACATACGCGCCGATTATCATCGCGAGTCCGGCAAGCTCGGCAAGTCCTGATAAAAACAACGCTATACCAAGTGAAATTGATGCGATCATATCCATTGACTTGAACCGTTTCAGCCCCCTTGTAAGTTTCGGAGCAATCAGAATGCCTATTACGGTAGAGGCGATCCAGAATCCAAACGCCTTAAGGGCGATCCAGCCGATGTGCGCCCAGGGTATGTGGCCGTGAGTTGATGCGACCTTTGATATACCGACAATGACTGCCAGCAATACTATACCGAGAACATCGTCCAATACTGCCGCCGCGAGAATTGTAACCCCCTCAGGCGATGACATTTTGCGCTTCTCACTGAGAATCCTCGCCGTTATTCCAACCGAGGTCGCGGTACAGAGAGTTCCTAAAAATAGTGCCGCCGGATCCATGAATGAATGAACCGAAGGAAGAAGGAGAACGGTGGCCAGATCTCCGAAAACGAATGACACAATGACGCCGCCCAGTCCGACGATCGAGCCCTTTGCTGAAAACTTAAGAAAGGTCGGTAAATCTGTTTCGAGCCCCGAAACAAAAAGCAGCACTATTGATGCAACAACCGCGAAGCCATAAAGCTCCGGGCTTATCGCAAGCTCTCCGCCAGCGGGAATCTCAAACAGCGGTCCGTGCAGAATGTCCAGATAAATACTGCCCAAAGCATAGGGACCGATTGCCATACCGGCGGTAAGCTCGCCAAGGACCTTGGGAAGCTTAAGATAGCGCGGGAAAAACCAGCCCAGAATCTTTGCGAAAAAAACAATCATCGCGAGCTGGAGGACAAGAATAGTCATCAAATGAGTCATTTATTTATCACCCGCAGATAATTGAAAAAATCTCCTCATCAGAACCGGCTGAGATAAGTTTCTGCCTTGCATCAGGCTCGCGCAGCAGTCGGCTGATCTCAGCAAGAAACTGAACATGAGGACCGGTTCGGTGAACCGGTGATATTGTCATAATGAAGATGCGACTCGGCTGTCCGTCGAATGCCTTGAAATCCACACCGCCTTTTTTAATACCGACACATCCTACGAGCTCATCGACCGCATCGCTTTTCCCGTGTGGAATTGCTATACCGGCTTCCATGCCCGTCGACATTTTAGCTTCCCGCTCCATAATGCACTTCTTAATTGATTCCCGATCGGAAATTTTACCGGCAGAAGCGAGCAGATCTATCAGTGAATCAATAATCTCTTCTTTGGTATCACCTTTGAGATCATTAGTAATTACATCTTTTGTTAAAATTTTACGAAGATTCATGAACTAGAGCATAATTAGACATTTGTTTAATGTCAATATCAGTCTTGATCAATTATTGACTCTGAGATGGTTCGAAACTCATCGCGGCAGATAACAAAGGCATCCACAACATCGGGATCAAAGTGACTACCCTTCTCTTCAATGATCATCTTTGAGGCTTCCTCATGGGTGAAAGCCTTTTTATATGGTCGCTCGCTTATCAATGCATCATAGACATCGGCAAGGGCTACAATCCTTGCCGATAAAGGAATCTTATCGCCCTTCAACCCTTCGGGGTAACCTGAGCCGTCCCATCTTTCATGATGGTAGGATGCGACCTCTTTACCGATGGTCAGAAATGATTTATAGCCAAGATTATTATCGATAACAGTCAAGGCATCACCGCCCATTGAAGAGTGATTCTTCATTATTTCAAACTCTTCTTTTGACAGACTGCCGGATTTCAGCAGGATAGAATCTTCAATCCCGACCTTTCCTATATCGTGAAGAATCGAAGACATAGACAGATCTTTAATGTACTCATCACTAATGTAATCAATATACTGGGGCAGGTTCCGCAAAGTTGATGCAAGAATTCCCGTATACTGCTTTATCCTGTCAAGATGCTCGCCCGTGCAATGATCCCGGAATTCAGTCAGCTTGGCGAAACCCATAATTGCTGCAGCCTGGGTTTCTTTAACCTGATAAACCGTATCCTCAAGCTGTTTCTCGAGCCTGACCCTCGTTGTCAAATCCTTTTCAAGCACAAATAGAGCAAACATACCCTCTCCGCTAAGATCAATTATATAATAAGTAACATAGGTATAAAGCTGCTCACCTAGCTTGTTCGTCCGGGGCACCCCGATTTCTATATATTTTCCGCCGTTTTCCCTGGCAAGCCTGGTCAGTTCAAGAATTCCCGGCCGGCCCTTTCCTGCGCAGAAGAATTGATCAAATGAAACGCCAAGAAGTTCATCCCTGCTACAGCCGTAGAGTTCTTCAGCTGCCGAGTTCATATTCACCACATTGCCGGTTTCATCGACTATCACAATCGATGAAGCGAAATTTTCAAACAGACGATTATAGTTGGTTTGACTCGCATTCAGCTGGGCTTTCAGAATTTCTTCTTTTGAGAGATCCTGATAATATGCCGTAAACCCCGACAACTCGAACCTGGTATCAAAATGAGGCCATAAGGTTTCAAAAAACCGCCTGCTGCTTCCATCACTGCAGATCAGCTCGACCTGCTGTTTGAGTTGTTCTTTAGACATTATCAGCTCTCTGATTCTGTACATAAAGGCTTTTTTTTCTGCATATAATTCAGAAGCATTTTTAAAACTCTCCTGCTTCCATCCTAGTAGACGCGTCGTAGCGGGGTTGATACTTACAACCGAACCCTTCAAATCGAATGAAACAACAGGATCAGGGAGATTATTATAAAGATGTCTGTGAACATCTCCCGTCCATGGAGCGAGAGCTGACACTTCATAGTTTTCAAGATTTACAAGTATACTTTTTTTACCATTTCCCTGGTGGACATATGTGTATTTAAGCCTGCGGACAGTCTTATCCTTGTCGGGAATTCTCACACTATGCTCAAGCGCCGGACCATTGTCAAATTTGAAGTAGGCTAGAAACTCCTCCTGATTCCCGAGAATCTGATCTATGCTCCAACCAGATAATTCAGTACATCTTTCATTAACAAATTTGATCCGCCCGGTTTCATTTACCAGGAACAGGCCTTCAGATGAGTTTTCAAATATTTTTATGTAGAAATCCCAGTTCTTATTCATTTTTATTTACATATCCCGCATCCGGTGACTCTTAAGTTGTTTCCAACCGTCTTACTCTTTCCGTTAATTGTGCATTCTGCTCATTCGAACGAGCCAGCCTGCGTGCTAGCAGTCTCGAAAGAAATATCCCGTAATAGGGATAATCTCTGACAAGGGTTACGAAAGCTTTTCTTGAAATTTTTATCAACTTCCCTTTATCCGCCGCTTTGATGGTTCCATTGCGTTTATTACTGAGCAGGAAAGCCATTTCACCCATAAAAATATCATTCTGATTAAGCTCCCCTACCCTCTTACGCCTGTGATAAACATAGTATTTGCCTGATGCAATATAATACAGATAATCACTTGCTTCGCCCTCCCGGACGATAATGTCATTGCGTTCAACCTCAAGAATTTCTTCCTTACGGAACCTGATCGGAAAGGGCTGCAGATCCTGCTCTTCATGCTCAATAATGATAGTTACCTGATTGCCCTCATTATTGTAATAAAGCTCCCTCGAAAGATTGCGCGCCATACGAATTCCGCGGCCGTGAAGAGCAAAATCATCCTGAGTTCTCAGAATCTTATTGAGTCCCTCAACATCAAAACCCGGACCTTCATCCCTTATTACATATTTGGTCAGGTCATTTCTTGTTTCCCAATCGAAATGTACCTTCTTTCTTGCGGTCTTCCGGTTTCTGCATTTCTCAGCCACCAGCTCAACAACACTTCCACCATTCTCCATGAACTCTGTTTTTTCATCATAGTTGACTTCACAGTTGCCATGTTCGATACCGTTTACAATTAACTCCGCGAGGGCTAGCTGCAGATGCATCTTTTTATCGGGATTAATCTTTCCGGACTGAGCCAGACTCGTCGCTGCAATACCCGCGTAGATTGGGACAGCGAAAATATCGTTGGGTATCGTAAAGGAGCCGGATGAACTTTCCATGATCTTTGATGCAAAGCCCCTCTGAAAGATTATCTGGTAGTTATCGCGAATAATCTCAATACTCTTCATCAGATGAGACCTGATTCTGAAATCATTCAGCAGGGTCAGCACATTGATCTTCTTCAGACGTTCAAGGAGAATGTCCTCATCGACATCATCCTGGTTGTACAAGCCTATAATACCGAAGTAATGCAGCCATGCATCATCCTCCAGCCTTTCAATCAGTGATTCAAGAGGGATGTTGGGGTCAGAGAAATTGATGACGACTATTTCGGGCAGTTCATAATTGATAAACTCGTATATCTCGTCTTCACTTGTAATGAATACAGGTTTATAGGATTTTTTTTCCCATAGTTCATAGGTTTGGTTAATTAATTTATTCAGGGTTTTATCAGAACTGATTATTCCTAGTACCTTCATTTATCGTCTCCGAGTTCGTAAACTTTCTTATTTATAAAAATATCGACTATATCGCGGTCAAGGTGGTTACTATCTGCTTCCTCCACAATAATTTTCAATGCTATTTCAGGTGAAAGCGCTTTTTTATACGGTCGGTCATTAGCCGTTAGTGCATCATAGATATCAGCTACAGCCATTATCCTCGCCTGGATTCCAAGCTCTCCTGCCGCTATACCATCCGGATAGCCGGAGCCGTCCATGCGCTCATGGTGTCCCCGTGCAATTTCCGGGAGGCCTTTCAAAGTGCTCGTCCAGGGTATATTCTCAAGAAAATCGGTTGAGTGTTCTACATGCGATTCAATCTCTTTCCGCTCAATCGCAGTTAAACTGCCCTTGCGAATATTCAGCAACACAAGCTCATCCTCTGTAATCCAGGGCTGCATTTCTCCTTCCGGTGAAACATAAGTCTTTTTGCTGTAGGATTTAAGCATTTCTGCAGGATTCTCCAGGTTTATACTAGGCTCCGCAGCCTTGAGTACTAAATCAAGAGCAGCATCAACATCCCTTAGTTCCTCAGTCAGACCCTCCCGGGACTGTTTCTGAGCATACTCAAGCTCAATACTTTTACGTATATAAGCGAAGCGCATTTTCATATTCTCCAGATCTCCGGGATATAGTTTTTTTGCTTTGACAAGAACTGCTTCCCTGACACCGACCTTGCCGAAATCATGCAGAAGTCCTGCATAGCGGAGTTCTTTCAGCTGATCATCAGAAAAATTGATCTTTGCGAATTTTCCACCGTCTTCTTTATCTATCACCTTTGCGGTTTCAACCGTATAAGCAGCCACACGACTCGAATGACCGCTTGTTGTAGGATCACGTGATTCTATAGCCTTTACCGATGCTGCTACAAAGCCCTCGAAGAGGGTTTCTATTTCGTTATACAGAATATTATTCTCAAGAGAGACGGCTGCCTGAGAGGCAAGCGAAAGAACGATGTTTTCATCTTCAGAATCAAAGGGCTCCACGACCTCTTCGACAATCGCTGCGGTGGTCAAAACCGTGCTGAAACAACGCTTTCTATTAATAAGCTGTACAACCCCGATTGTGTTCTCATGATGATCAAGCATCGGAACGGTGAGGATACTGCATGTTCGATAATCTGTTGCAATATCGTAGCTTTCATTAAAACTGTAGGGTTCTGATACGGGAATCGCATATGCATCGGGAATATTAAGAACCTTTGAGGTTACTGCTACATAGCCTGCTATTGATTTCATATTCAGAGCCATTCTGAATTCAGTAAAATCACTCGGATTTGAATCATTGTGTGCAATTTTGAAAAGAAGATTCTGTTCTTCAGTACCCTCAACCTTTTCAAGCAGATAGAGACTGCCGGCATCAGCTTTTGTTATCTGGCGTATCTTTTTAAGTATATCGTCAAGCAGCTTATCGTTATTGCGTTCGGCAGAGAGAGCGATGCCAATAGATAAAAGCTCTTCATTGAGTTTATGTGCCTTTTCATATTCACGATGCTGCCGCAGGTTTCTGCGGAGGCTGACAACTGCATGCCTCAGAATATCAGGACGATCAGTACGGACAAAATCATAAATGAGATTATCAGCCTTAAGTTCATCGGTTTCATCAGCTTCATGAACTATGATTATAGATTCGTGTTTAATATCAAGCTTGCGCAGTTCTGAGATGTGCCTGGAGAAATACTTCCAGCCTGATACAAAGACCGGATTTTCAGTGCAGTCTTTAATATCCAGACCCGACGCCGCATCGAAGGCTCTTATTTCAAAGCCTTTACCGGCAGCTGAGGATAATAAATCTTCCGGGACATCCGGTGTTTTAAAAATGAACATCCTTTCCATCTGCAATACTGAACAACCTCTTTTTTAACTCAGCCGTAAAGACTGAAGCTTTTTTCGGGGTATTCAGTTTACCTGAGATGGAAATCTCAAATAATACACTATCCGCTTCACTGTCGAGGACAGAGTATAGAACACCCTCATTCAGAGTATCGGCAGCAGAGAGCCTATATCTATAACGTTTATCATTATTATTTGATAAAATTTCAAAGCCAGAGCGGCGCAGGGAATGTTTCAGAAAATATCCCGCATCAAAATCCAGTGCAAGAGGAAATGATATTCCCTCAGTAATAAACAACCCGGGATTAAGCTCATAGAGCTGTTCGGCCAGTCTTACCGCCGCCGGAGCCCCGGGTTCTCTCTCGGTGATTAAGAGATGGGTAATCGCCTCTGAGATCTGAAGCTTCTCCCAAACAGGATCAAGGGTCTGTGCAGCTTCAATAAGCAGGGAACGATCAGACCTAAGCAGTCCTTCCTCTAAAAGATAGGACGCCCCGGCGGCAGGAGCTGCGGCTGTTTCAATGAGCTCAGCCTGCTTCAGATATCTCACAGCCTGTGAAGTATAATCCTCATTGGCTATAAAATAAGCCCAGGCTGCATCGAGTGCATTCCCCTGCAGTTCATTCGACTGCCCGACATCATATGACGCCTGCCGATACCTTCTTTCATGATACCATCCTAACGCCGTGTATTTCAGCCTCTTAAAAAGCCGGCCGGCCGATCTCAAGCCGGCAGAAGGGTAAAATCTCTCCCTCTCCGCCATTGCCTGATAGATCTCCATCAGAATCCTGTCGGTCTCCATACGATGACGGGCAGGGTCGACCCCGAAGTAATACATCCATGATTCATCATCATGCTTCAGGACCTCATTTATATGGGAGAGAGCCTCGTCGAGCAGGCCGAAGGTCGCGTAGAGGTCAGCCTGCCCCATCAGGGCGAGGGGTGTAGAGTCTATAGCATAGGCCTGCTGATAATTAAGAAATGCAGTTTCAAAATCCAGCTGACCAAGATATATCTCGGCACGGGAGATATATCCGGGAGCCCTGTCTCCGTATTCAATCGACCTATTTGTATATTCGAGAGCCTTTTCATAGTTATAGAAACCATGTTCCAGAAGCGAAAGATTGTAGTATGAGACCGAGGCAAAGTAATCCCATCCCTTCTCAAGAGCCATTTCGATTGATTTCATATAAAACCGCTCTGCATCCTCATATTCATACATACCCGAATAAACGGTGCCGAGGGTCATGTAAAGGATAGGTGAATCTTCATATATATTAATTGCATCAAGAAGAATAGTTTCCGCCTCGGCAAGTCTGAAGGTTTTAAAATACATCCAGCCGAGATCGGCGAAGGCGTCATAATGATCAGGGACAAGACTGAGAAGCTCTTCAAGCGTATGGATAGAATACTCATCAAGATTCAGAAATCCCTGAACAACTGACTTCTGATATAGAACCTCCGGATTGGATGGACTGATCTCAAGTGCAAGATTGTATTGCCCAAGAGCGAGATTGTATAATTCTCTGTCTGAGTAGAGATCTCCCGCCGCCGCTTTTAACTCCCAGTCATCCGGGTAGTGCGCTATCCCGTCATTCAGAAGCTTGAGGGCGGTCTCGTAATTTTCCCCGTCCTGTTCGCGCGCAGCCAGATCGAGATAGTCTGAGACACTGCCCGGATCATCGGCATGTACAGGCTGTAGACTGAAACTCAAAAGTATTAATATAATTACAGCAGCAACCCCAGTGCGGGCTTTTCTGAATCGGAAAAAAGGAAAAATCCATACTATCAGCCGTTTCAGGAGCGGGAGTTTCCGGTATTCCGCATCAAACGTTTTGCCCGCTCTGTCGGATTTTTTAACTGAAGAGTCACCGACCGACTCGGAAAACACAGATTCAAGATAGCATTCAGCTACTGTATATACAGCGGAAAAAGGACCGCCTTCAAGCCTCCATGCATGCTCAAGTACAGACTCGGAACGCATCCTGGGAAATCCGAAAGCAGAACTCAACCTCACAGCCTTTCGGTATGCAGCCCTTACCCTTCTGCGGTAATCAGCTGAACGAAGGACGGATGCTTCATATAGATGAAAAATTAGCACTGCCGCAGCATAGAGCAGAACCAGAATCCAGCCGGCATTAAACCTCAGGAGGCGGCCCAGCTTCCTCATTCGGGAAGTAAGACTGCCGGTATCATCACCGGAAGCAGCCTGCTGCCCCTGCAGATCAATTGTGTAATCATTGCTGAAGATCTCTTCAACCAGTTCCGAGTACTCCGAGCTGTCTATGGAGGCAAATTCAAGCTCTTCACCCGGTGCAAGTCTGTCAGTGGTCGGGTCAAACTCAACCCATCCAAAATCCTCAAACGGGACTTCAACCCAGGCATGAGCCATATCTTCACGTACCGGATAGACACTGAGGATTCCGCTCTGAGGATCGATGAAGAATCCGGCTGCAACCCTGGCGGGGATACCGATACTGCGGCACATCAGCGCCATCGAGAAAGCGAAATATGAACAGTAACCTTTTTTGGCATTAAACAGAAAATGGTGAAGCTGATTGCCGTCGACAGCCACCCCCGGTTTCAGCGAGTAATAATAGCTGTCACGAAGATAGAACATTATAGCCAGTACCTTGTCGTAGGGGCTCTCAATCCCCGCAGTCACAAGCTCGGCGAGGTCTTTAATCCTCTGATCCTCGCCGTATCCGGTGTAATAATCATAGAGCATTTCATCCATTTCAAGGAGGGGCGCCTCAGAGAGCTCCCATGAGGGAAGTTCCACCGATTCTGATATAACGCGGTAGTTTCTAAGAAAGGATGAACCGCTCCAGTTTGTTAAGGGGCTGACGCTGATCGGATAATTCATTGCTATCATAGACGAAGGATCGAAGTTAATGATGAAATACTCCTGTTCCGATCTAATGCGCCTCGGATAACGAGTTACATCGAGTTCGGTGCGGTTATCGGGCAGAGTCAGCAGCTGCCCGGGTTCACCCGGTCCGCTTTGAAGGAAGAATCCCCTATCGGATCGGTAGCCGGAGAGATAAAATCTCCGGAGGTAGACAGAATTCAGATAGCCGTGGTTTCGAAACAGCATGACCAGATCATTATCCATACTAATCTCGGTTTCTAGTTTCACATAATCGGAAAAATCAAAGCGGAATAGCGTCGGCTGCATTAATCCGCCGCTGTCCTTCGATGCCCCCTCTGAATAACGGCCGAAAAACAAAAAAACTGCGGCAAGAAATAAGGGTATGACCAGGACAAGAAAGCCCAGCCTTTCGCGTTTTCCCCCGGAACCGGATGAAAGCAGCAGGACCATCAATTCAACAATAAAAAAAACTATGCTGAATACCAGGAGAACTCCCGGATGCGGGAAAACGGTCAGCTCATATCCGCCCTGGCTCCAGAGGAGCAGGCAGTAAACGGCCGCGTTCAGAATGATCTCGACAATGACGAAACCCGGTTTCCTGAGAACCGAAAACCAGCAGAGAGCAATATAGATGAAAAGAGGAAACAAAGGAAAGAAGCCTGAATCAAAGCTGAAAAGCGAGAAATCAAGGGCAGCGCTGTCAAAGGCCTGCGAGAGTGCTCCGGTCAGGATAAACACAAACAGCCTGACAATAAAGGCCACAGCTGCCGTCATCACTGCAGCAGGGATGAACCGCATTCCGAGCTTTTCAAATATCAAGCCAGCTGTCGCTGCGGTGATGACTACCGCAGCGATAAACCAGACCGACAGGATGTCGCTTAAATAGGCATACAGAGGAAGGGTAAGCAGAACAATTGCGGCGGTCCTGAACAGATGCAGGAGCAGACCGGACTCAGATAATTTCGGCACTCACCACCCCCTTCAATTCACGAAGTCCCGACATCAGTCCTTCGGCAGACGGGAGGAGCTCAGAAAAACCTGCGTCATCCTTCACAGCCTTAAAGATCAACCGGCGCAGCAGACTCCTTCCTGCCGGTTTGATGCCCGGCGGGACCGGAACCATTACATTGACCGACATTCCGGCGCCAGCGGCCTGACTGCAGAGTCTGCCGGCCTGCAGTGAGAATGCAGGACAGATGATCAGGCATCCGCCGTGTTTCTTTTTCTTTATAACCGAAGGCGGTATTTCAGCATCATCCCACCACAGAGGGGCCAGGGCGGCGGCTGTGTCCGCGGCCGGTTTACCCTGTGGAAAAATACATTCGACATTGATTCCGGCATCACCCAGTTTTTCAATTATTCCAGCCAGGCTGTCAACAATATAATCAAGGTAGGGGTCAAGCCGTTCCGGTTTCAGCAGCCCCGAGTCCGAACCCGACAGATCTGTGATTATAAGCAGATGGGATTCCGGATTCGGCAGCTCCTCTCCAAGCCGGATGAATAGCTGACCCGTATGAGCAAAGGTCCGCCAGTTGATGCGTCTAACATCATCTCCGGGATAGTATTGTCTGCTCTCGGTTAACTCGTCGCTGCGCTTTTTCCGAATAGTCCGGCTGAGATTTTCGCCGCCGATACCCATGATGCCGGGAAACGATGCATCAAAACGGGGTGAAGGATTCACTATCAGTCCGCCGCCTGCGCCCGCTGTTAGCCTGAAACGAAAAAACCCCGCGGCGTCGGCTATCTCAAAACATGGACCACTGCTCGTAAAATCACCGCGCCGCAAACTGCTCAGACTGAGAACAGCATGCCGCGAACGGGTATGGTAATCAGCCGCTCCGCTGATAATGCGGCCGTGCCAGCGGAAATCAATCATGGTTCTGACCATACATCCGGGAACCAGGGGAAACCCTTTCTCGATTTCTATATTCAGCTGAAGCGGTCCACTGCCGGCAAGGGGCTGCTCAGGCAACCGGCATATAATAGAACTCTTTCTAAACGAGATTATTCTGAGCTGAATGAAGGTGGAAAGCAGAGCATAGATAAAGGCAGCGGCGAAACCGGCACCAAGAAGCAGAATTCCCAGCTCTGAACGCAGAAGCCCAAGGATCAGGAAGGCTGCCGAGATAAAAAAAAAGCGGCGCCGGTCTTAGTAATTGATTTTATCAAGGTTTTCAAGCACCAGCTCCCTGATTAGTTCATTTCCGCCTTTTTTCCGGCCGCTCATTATGAGTCTGTGGCAGAGCACAGGTTCGCTGAGATCGATAATATCCTGGTCAATTACATAATCGCGGTTATGGAGCAGGGCATAGGCCCGGGCGGTTTTTATCAGCATCAGAGGGCCGCGGGGAGATATACCGGCTTCAACATCCTCCATATCCCTGGTGGCCGCGGCTACCGCGATTACTGCCCTGATTAGTCTTTCATCGCAGAAGACCTGCTCCGATGCTTTCCGGGCGGAAAGAATATCTTCGACCGTACAAACCGGTTCGAGCGTGGGAACGGTGTTCACCGACGGGTCTTCGGTTACGATCAGGTACTCTGAATCAGAATCAGGGTAACCTATTGAAAGCCGCATCAGAAACCTGTCAAGCTGTGCTATGGGGAGGCTGTAGGTACCCTCAATCTCGATCGGATTCTGGGTTGCTATAACAAAAAAGAAGTCGCCTAGAAGCCTTGATTTTCCGCCGCTGGTAACCTGACCTTCGGCCATTACTTCTAAAAGAGCAGACTGTACTTTGGGTGTTGATCTGTTGATTTCATCGGCAAGAACTATCGACGCGAACACAGGGCCGGGATTAAACTTAAACTCACCGCTTTCAGGATGATAGATGTCGACACCGGTAATATCATAAGGTAGAAGATCAGGAGTAAACTGAATTCTGCTGAACCCGTGGACGCGATCGCCGGATGTATCAATCAATGCGGCAAGGGTACGCGCTGCGGTTGTTTTACCGAGACCCGGCATATCTTCAATAAGAACATGACCGCCGGCAACTAGAGCAGCAGTAAGCAGTTGGAGAAAGCTGCGCTTTCCCTTTACGACACCGGCGAGCCCGTCGATCAGATTATTTACAACCCGGGCTGATCCACCTGAATTTTCAGTTAACACCTTGGGTTCAGACATGAACTGATTCTATCACGGCATAAGAGCTTAGTGTACCCATCCGTACAATTTTCACTCAGCGAAAATCCTCCATTATCTCTTTCGCCGACATTCCTATAGATTTTCCATGACGGTTCTTACGGGCAGTTTCGGTAATTCTGTCAAGCCGGTCTTCAAGCACCGGCTGTGTCCTGCGATAGAAGATTCCGGTATACAGAGGCTCTTTAGAGTATGCCGGCTCCAGCGCCTTCATCTTATCCTTAACCGGAAAACCCTTAGGCAGCTTCTCGGTCTGTTCGCGAAGCTTGTCCCAGGAAAGGGCCTGATAATTAACACAGGGCGAATGAATGTAGACTATCGACATACCACGATGTTTGATTGCCGCGGTAATTATTGATGTCATTTCCTTAACATTAAAGCTGTGTGCGCGGGCAATGAAGGAGACACCATAGGTGATAAAGACCGGTATTGGATCCATAGGCTCCTCTCCCAGGCCGTAAGGCGATGTCTTGCTCTGGTAATCTCCCGGTGTGGTTGGTGATGCCTGCCCCTTGGTAAGTCCGTAGATATTATTATCTAAAAGCAGATAGGTAATATCCGGGTTTTTTCTTGCGGCATGACTCAAATGACCGCCTCCTATACTGAGGCCGTCTCCGTCGCCGCCTATAGCAAGGACAGTCAAATCGGGCCTCGCTGCCTTGGCACCCAAAGCTGTAGGAACAGCCCTGCCGTGGGTTCCATGAAGCGAATATGTGTTGAGATAATGACTGAACCGGCCTGAGCAGCCTATGCCTGAAACTATAATTATCTCTTCGGGTTTCAGGGACAGGGTGGTGAATGATTTCTGCAGCGCGCTCAATACGGCGTAATCACCGCAGCCCGGACACCAGATAGGTTTTACAGCCTCTTTCTTATAAACTTGTGCAGTTGTCTTCATCGTCTATCCCCGCTACCTTCATAATTACTTTAAGGATTTCATCAGAGGTTATCGGCATACCCTCACACTTTCTGACACCTATAGACTTAACACCGAATTTAGCCTTGATGTAGTGGGCAAACTGCCCGGTCAGGTTCTCCTCAACGATCAGCAGGTATTTAAGCCTGAGCAGAAAAAGGGAGATCTGCCTGGAGGGCAGCGGTGAAATCGTGTGCGGATGAAGATGACGCGTTACTACTCCCTCTTTTTCAGCATGGTACCTTGCCTCTCTGATTGCGCCCTCAGTCGAACCCCATCCGATGAGCCCGATTACCGCGTCAGGCGGACCGTAAAATTCGATTGGGTTCTTCTCAAACTGCTTAGTGATAAACTCAAGCTTCCGAAACCGCTTCTTACTCATCTTCAGGTGGTTCTTCGGGCTCTGGTCGGCAATGCCGCGTTCATCATGCTCAAGCCCGGTCGCAAGATACTGACCGCCGAGCGTCCCCGGACGAGCGATTGGCGAAGTGCCGTCATCGGTATCTAAATACCTCATGTAATCCTCAAGCTCAGTAGTCGAAGGCTCTATCCTGTTCACAATCGAAATCAGGCTTGATTTCGGTATCGACACCGACTTTCGCGGCTCACTCTTATCAACAAGCGAGAGCTTATCAAAGTCCGGCATTTTAACCGTCGCCTTCCGGTAGCCGATGGACTGATCAAGCAGAAGCAGGACAGGCACCTGGTAGCGCTCGGCAAGATTGAAGGCACGGATAGTCTGATAAAATGAATCCTCGACACCCGTGGGCGCGAGGGTGATCCTCGGCGATTCTCCGGCGGCACCGTAGACGGCATATTTCAGGTCGGACTGTTCGGTCTTTGTCGGAAGCCCGGTGCTCGGACCTGCTCTCTGCACATCGACTATAACTATAGGAACTTCGATCATCGAGGCAAGACTGAGCTGCTCGGTCATCAGCTGGAGCCCGGGTCCTGAGGTGGGCGTTATCACCTTTTCTCCGGCAAAGGACGCTCCGATGATTGCAGATATTGCCGCAATCTCATCCTCCATCTGAATAGCCCGCCCGCCGACAAGGGGAAGGAGACGCGTCAGGGTTTCGAATATTGAGGTGGACGGAGTGATTGGATAACCGGCTGTAAAACGGCAGCCTGCAGCAATGGCACCTAGGGCAACGGCTTGATTTCCCGAAATAAGCATGTAGTTCTCGCCTGCAGGCTTTAAGTCGGCAAGACGAAAGTTTGTATCAAGGTTGATATTTGCGGCAGCATGGTAGCCTGCGTCCAGGGCGAGGTGGTTCTTCGCCATGGCCTCTTCGCCCTTGGAAGCGTAACGCTCATTCATCAGAGTTTCGAGCATCTCCATATCCGCGCCGAATAGATAGCTCAATGCCCCGAGGGCGACCATATTCTTCGAGAGACTGCCGCCGGTAGCTTCCTTTGCCATCATTGTAAGCGGTATCGGTTCGAGCATATACTCATGATCATGTTTGCCGATATCAACAACCGCCGGATCATAGAGAAGCACTCCTCCAGGCTTCAGCACCTCGATTGAATTATCAAATGCCTGCTGGTTGAAAACGACAAGACAGTCGACCATGCTTCCCATTGAGTAGATTGTGATATCCCGGAGTCTGATTTGAATCATTGAATAACCGCCCCGCATCTCAGCCGGATAGGTTATGAAGGTGAAAACATGGAATTCGGTACGCGCCGCCATCTGTGCTAAAAGCTCACCGCAGCTTACGACACCGTCACCTCCTTCACCCGCGATTCGAATTATAAAATCAAGTTCAGAATGCTTTACAGGACGGTTTCGTCTCATTACACAATGTCCTCCGTATTATGGTTTAACACTGTTTTAACGATTCGTCCAACATTTTTTACAGACTTACCTCCAGGCCTGCACGGAGATAGAAAAGACTGCAGCTGACGGGCTTTGAATAGATTTCACCTGCCGCATCGATGTAGATCTCCATCTGCTTATCATATTCCCCGGGCACTATTCGCCGGTCGGTTTTAAAATCCACTATCTGAATGTACTCATCAAGCTCAAAGAGCAGGTCAATAATTCCGTTGACATAGACAGGCTTTCCATCCTCTTCCCGCAGCGCCGTGAATGCGAGCTCCGATTCAAAGCCTGCTGAACCGGAGGCAGCCCGCCATAAATCTGAATCAAAAAATCCCGAGGCAAGCCCCGATGCAGCTTCGATAAGCAAAGTCCAGTCATCATCGGAATATCCGGAAAAAAACGGCCGCAGCTCGATTGAGAAATCTTCGACAGAGGGCATGGGATCCCAGCGTCCGGCCTTTATGCTCCATTCAATAAGCCTGTGAGTCAGAGTTCCAAACTCGGCTTCCCGGCTCTTTTCACTCAGCATCTTCTCAAGCCGGGAATCAAGTCCGGGCAACATTCGTCCGTCTTCAGCTCCGGAATGCAGGCTATTCAGCCCGCTGGCCGAAAACTCGTTTTCTGAAAACCTGTACTTCTCAGCCTCAGCCGCCGCATACAGCTGCGCTGCCGCTGGGATGTTTGCCGCATTCGACCCCAGGGCACCGTCGACTGTCCATCTGCGGTTTTCGATCTCCTCAATATATGGTTCAAGCGCTGTACAGACGAAGGGATCAGAGTTATACGTCCATCCGAAGGCGGACAGGAACATATTCAGCATGGACCTCTCACCGCTGCGGTTCGATCTGCCGTGAGCACCCGATACGACAAGATGACTCTCGGCCCTTGTCAGAGCAACATAGAGCAGCCGTCGAAGCTCAGCGTCTTCTCTCGCCCTGTTTTCCGCCTTTCCGCGGCTGTAGAAGTAATTGCAGCGGTCAGCCTGAGCTGCCGGACCGCCACTTTCTGACATAAGATTGAACGAGAGGCCGTCAATAGGAGATATATAGGCGGGACTGGAGCCGCCTCGATCGTTCACACCGACATTGCCGGCGTTGGCGATGATTACTACGGGAAACTCAAGCCCCTTCGACTGGTGAATCGGCATCATCTCAACACCGCCGGTCGAATAACCGAGGATTTTCAGCTCGTCTATCTTCTTATATTCACCGAGATTCTCACGAAGGTAGTCGAGAAAATCGGCTGCTGTTTTATTTCGCTGATCATGGGATATCGCCAGCTGATTCAGATAATCGAAGTATTCAAGATAACCATGAAGCCTGCTGTTTGCCAGAATAAGATAACGATATCCGGTTCTGTACCAGATGTCGGTTACAATTCCTGCCAACGGCTCTCGATCAATTCGGGGATTAATCTCTTCATACAGGGCTTTTGCCTGTCTGTACTTCGTCAGATCATCAGCGTTTTTACAGCAAGCCTCCTGACCCTCATCAAAAACACTTCGTCCCGAAAGCAGAAATTCCACAAGAGACAGATCAGACAGATTAATCAGCGGAGATCTTAAAAATGCTGCCGATGCAGTACGGTCATCGGGGTAGATGCAGATCTGCAGGAAATTATAGATATCGTTGACCGGGGCTTCCTGAAAAAGGCTGCGCACCGAGTGGACGTTATACGGAATGCCTGCGGCGCGGAATACCTGTTCATAGGTTTTCTGATTTGTCCCCGACCGGAACAGCATGGCAAAATCAGAGAACTCCGCTTTGCGCAGGCCGCTCTTTTCGGCGACATCAAGGACTCCGGCTGAGGCCAGGATGTAATCGGCAATAGAGTGCGCCTCAGACTCCTCGGCGGTGAGAGAATCATCAGGTAAAGAAGGATTGTAGGGTTTATACAGCAGTTTAACGGAAGGCATCCCCGGAAGCACTGCGGCACGGGATTCAAGGGGTTCGAACGCCGCCTGATAATCCTGATCACTTTCGCGCATGACATGCCTGAAAACCTCATTGAACATATCAATCAGACCTGGCTCGCTTCGGTAATTCCGCTTCAGCGCGAGTGCAGTGCCACCGGCAGCGGCAAGCTCATTGCTGAGCTGCTTGAATACACTCACATCGGCCCCGCGGAAGCGGTAAATCGACTGCTTTTCATCACCAACAAAGAAGAGTTTTGCCGGATTCAGTTCCTCGGCCGCAGGAATTCCATCGGCCTCCTTCCCATCCTGTTCCGACAAAAGATAAAGCAGCTCTTTCTGCAGGATGTTATTGTCCTGAAACTCATCAATCATTATGTAGCGGAAAAGGCTCTTATAGTACTTTCGAAGTAACTTATCCTGCTTCAGTCCGCTTACGGCAATTGTCAGAACGTCATGAAAACCGAGTAGACCTGCAACCCTCTTCCGGCTAAACAGTTCATCCTGAAAATCCGAGGTCAGGTCGAAAAGACCTTTAAGCAGCTCTCGGTTACCAAGTGTTCCGGCAAGATCTATAATCTCAGCAGCAGCTTCTTTCAGCTCACCAATTATCTCTTTAAGCCTGATAATTTCTTCCTTTGCCGCCTTGCCGGGCTTTCTCAGCTTTAGTCCTGCAGCGGCAGCTGCAAGCCCTGAATAATCAGCATCGGCTGCAATAGCGGCGACAAACTCGTTGAAGGACATAAGGTTCACAAGTTGCGCTTGTGCAGAGACGATACTCTTAGACACCGGCTCTAATGCAAGGATATCGGTTATAAAACCGTCTAATTCCTTCGCTGTTTTCTCCAGAGCCGTTTCTGCAGTCATAATCTGAGCTTCATAGACAGCCCTGAAATCAACCGGGGAGCCTATGGCCAGATAATTCAGAGAAATATGAACAAAAAAGTTTTTCCATATATTTTCGAAGCCGTTGATGAAAATAAAATCCTTCAGATGCTCATTGCCGGCATTGCCAAGAATAAAATCAAGCGAGACATCCTCGGCAAGAGCCCGAACCGATGGTTCATCGGTTGTAAAGGTTGAAGGAAGCCCGAAGGTTGCGCTGCAATCGCGGGCTATTCTTGAGCAGAAACTGTCAAGGGTTGATATGGAAGCCTTATCGAAACAGGCTACTGCTGCAGCGGCTGCAGGATTGTCGCGGTTTTCAATCATCAGGCCGTAGATACGCTCGTACATTTCGGCTGCAGCCTTACGGGTGAAGGTAAGCGTCAGGATCTCTCCGACCTCGGCCCTTTCCTGGACTATCAGTCTCAAAAACCGGCGAGCAAGTACCGTAGTCTTTCCTGAACCCGCCCCGGCTGAGACTACCGCGTTTGTGTCGCAGTCAACGACGCTCTGCTGATACTCATCAAGCTTCATCGATTTATCCACCTTACATTAAACCGTTTACGGCAGACCGTTCTGAAACCGCATCCGCCGCAGCGTTCAGGAGCGGTAAAATTACCCTTCCTGCTCTCTTCAGCCATCCGGCTTATTTCGCTCAGGGTAAGCTCGCAAAGGCGATCTGCGTCCTCATCCGAGAGTACTCCGAACCCGCCGGAAACAGGAAAATGAGCGCCACCCGAAATACTGTAGTATGCAGCCGCATTCACCTTCATCCCGTTCTCGCGGGCGAGCAGAATATAAAACGGCAGCTGATATCCAATTTTCGGAGGCAGCAGCCCGCCTTGTTCATCCTCTTCGATAAACTTTGCTCTGGTCTGCTTTTTCCATGATTTCTTGTAATCGACTATTACTGCGCCGTCCGTCCCGGTTGATATCCGGTCGATCTTGCCCAGGACTCTTATGCGAAATTCTTCCATATTAAACTCGAGCCACTGCTCAAGGATCTCAGGAGACAGCCCGTCAAAATACTCTGCCTCGGCCGAGGGAAACAGCTGGAGGTCCTGCAGCGAACGCCTCTTAAGTGATTCCCAGGCCGGACCGTAAAAATAATTGCGCCATTTTTCCCATTCGGTAAAAACCCTGTCGGTTGAAGCGGCAATCATTTTTCTGTAATTGTCGGTGTTTCCTGCAAGCCTGAATGAGGTACCGGAGCTCTTGAGCTCGGTAAAAAAATCTAACAGAATATCATGCATTACGCTGCCGGCCGTCCATGGGTCTTCGGCGCGCAGAATGTATTCATTCTCACGGATATTAAGTACATCGGTCAGCAGCATATTGAACCGGCACTCAGTCCAGCGGTTCAGCGCTGTTGCTGATACCCTGAAAAATCCGTCATCGCTGAGTTCAGATGCAAGCTGACCAGCTGCATCGGCGGGGAAACTCTGCTTCACCGCATCGAACCCTTTTTCGCTCATGAAGGCTGCAGAAGCGTAGGCAAAGCCTTCAAGCTGAGATAATGACAATATCGGAAGCTCTCCCGCCTCCTCCAGCCGGAATCCCGCCCGGCACGCCCGATCCCACCATCTGTTCTCGGACTGTATCGGATCAGTAAAGAAACCATCTTCCATTGCAGCGCTTTTTATACGGCTGATTGTACCGCTGCTGATAAAAAACCCCGGCGGCAGTGCTGCACCGTCCGCTGTATCGGTTGAACATGAGAAGCGGACATCGTCACCGGAAAGGGCGAATATTCTGATAAAATCATCGGTCATATTCAGCTCAGCTGCCCCTATATCCTTTCGCTGCTGATCGGTAAGAAAGGAAAATGCCTTCGACGCAACAGCTGCAGCATCATGAGAGAGACCGATTATGAAGTGGTGTGAAGGGTTTATTAATGCTGAAACCCGGTAAGGGAAAACAGCAATACCTTCTTCAGCCTGCTGCTGCACGTATATTTTTTCATTCAGCAGCTCAATCCACAGCCCCAGCGGATCAGACACAAGAACATTCTCAAGCCTTTTCACGGTTTCGCGTAATGAAGAGAGGACCTCTCTTGTCCGCTGAAATACCTGCTCACATTCAGCATTCCAATGTTCTGTTTCTGTGTTCAGAAAGGTGCTGATGAATATCTGAAACTCACGGGAGAGAGCTTCAAAGCTGGACGCTCCCGTAATTTTCTCAATACCTGATTTGAGTTTTTTATAAAATTTCAGCATTGCTTCCCTGCGGCATGCTTCCGGCCGCTGCGAGTCATTAATTGCAATTGATTTCAAACGGCTAGCCCATACATCTTCTGAAGACGTGGTCTTCGGCCCGACTGATGTGTTTTTCAGACAGCGGTATTCAATTCCGAAGCGAATGAGTGCCGCCGCGGTCTCCGCATCCTTCCAGATAAACGCCCTGTACAACAGCAGATTCTTCATTGAAGCTATACTGAAACCGCTGCTGCGGCATGCTCGAATCAATTCCGGCAGCCGTCCGGCCGGGTAATCGGATAAGGGGCTGCCGCTCCGGTAGTTCAGAGGGATTCCGCGAAGCCGTGCTTTTGACAACAGGAGCTCAGCCGTTTTGTCATCAGCAACAGTCACTGCTATCCCGGTATGAGCCGTCCCCTCCGCGAGTAGAGATGCTATTTCACTGAGTACGGTATCTGTCTCAATTACTGAGTTTTCATATAATTTAATCATTCCCGCCCCGATTTCGGCCTGGTTCACTATTCTGCAGCCGGCAGCCTTCAGCAGTGCTTCATATTCGCCGAAATCCTCGATAATTTCAGGGCATATAATATAACAGCTGCCGTCAAAAGCCTTCAGATCAGGAAGTTCCCATGACGGCTCAAAAAGGCCGTTCGCGCGCATGAAGCGCAGATAATCATGATATAGTTTGAAGTAGTCGGCAGAAAGGGCGGCTTCGCCGGAATCGAGGACGGCCTCACTTGTTTCAATCTTACGCACAAGAGCTTCGAGTTCCGGCAGAACCCTGCAGATTGAATCAGTAAAGGCTCCTGCCTGACTGCTGTACTCCGCCGGAACAAGGCTTGTAAAAATCTGCTCATCGCTGTTTCGTCTGATAATATCGGCTGAAAACAGCCGCCTGAGGATGGAATTAACCGGCTTTTCGTCTCTATCATGAAGGGTGATATCTTCTTTAAAACGGTCCCA
>DMKD01000292.1:28264-29984 GCA_003454605.1 Spirochaeta sp.
TTTTTTACAGCCTTAATACCCGTGACACCTAAAAATTCTTTTCTCCTGCTGACTGCGGCCGCTTCGGAAGGAAAAATGAAAACGGCATCACTGTCTTTTTCATCGATTATTAAATTTGTGACTGTATTCATCTGGGCTGGATTATACACCAAAAATCGGCTTGACTACAGGCTCTATTCAAGCTTTAATTATTATAATGAGGATCTCAAATAGTCTGATTAGTAATTGTGTAAAAGCCCTCTCTCAGTCAATGGACAACAGAACAATGACAATGCTCGCCCGAAGACTCATGCCGGGCTATGATCTTCATGCGCGCACAGGAATTCAGTCGAGCGTAGCCATTCCCAACCAGAATGCAGCAAGACAGATCATGCGGGACATCATCCAGCACCATATGTTTCTTGAATTCGCACTTCTGCTGATTGAATTCAGCGATCAGGGTAAAGGAATTGCAGGCCGGAAAATCTCAATCCCCTATCTAAGGCAGATTCTCAACGGCGTTTAC
This sequence comes from Spirochaeta sp., assembly GCA_003454605.1. GTDB lineage: Bacteria > Spirochaetota > Spirochaetia > UBA9216 > UBA9216 > Thalassospirochaeta. The sequence goes on from DMKD01000292.1 coordinate 28,770, forward strand.
CAGATGGGCTACATCTATGACAAAAGTAATCAAATCTTTGTAGAGAATCCAGCTGAAAGAAAAACCCGCAACTGGGGCACATTGAAAAACAATGTAGAATACACAATCGCATTCCTGCGTATTGATATAGTCGGAAATACTAAGATTGTAAGAAAGCACGATGCGAAACAGCTCGATGAAGTCTATCTCACCATGCGTGATCTGCTGATTAATTCGACTGAAAAAAGAAACGGCAGAGTCTGGAGCTGGGACGGAGATGGAGGACTCGCGGCATTCTGTTTCGGAAATATGAATGAAAGCGCCGTCCTGAGCGGAATGGAGATAATGCATGATCTCTTTCTCTACAATCATACCCAATGTCCTCTTGAAGACGGTCTCAACGTCCGGATAGCTGTCCACAGCGGCCCCTTTGAATACACATCAAATAATGAGGAACTGCAGAACTCCGATACCGTCAAGAGAGTTGCAGAGCTGGAGCACAAACACACAGGAAAGAATTGTCTTACAATCAGCCAGCCGGTTAAGATGATGCTCGAAACACTGACATCAAAACAGTTCCTTGAGATTAAATCATCAAATCAGAGAGCTTATTTTGAATATAAGGTAAGGCTGGGCTGTGATGAATAATATTATCCTGTTTACAGACAGTAAAATCCCTCTAAAACACTTCGGAACCATAGAGAAATCACCAAAATGGAACTTTGACAGCCTGGCGCAGAAAGATCTGAGAAAGAGGCTAAAAGCCCCTCAGACCGAAACCATCTATATTCTCGATTACGACTCTATATCAGAGGATGAAAAAGCTAAGAATCTGAACTATTTTCTTAAAAAGGATGATATCCCCAGAATAGTGATAGATCGAAAGAACTCAATTGCAGATCCTGCCGAGCAGCTGATGAAGGGATGTGATTATATTGGAGGAGACCTCCTGAAATCCGGAATAAAACCTGCAAGGCTCATTAAATACACTGAATTCTTTACCAGATTTTCAGCACCGCCGTCGCTACCGGAGGACGGGGACTGTATCGAGCCTGAAAAACAGACATCCGATTACATAATCTCAGAGAACGGCTGGAAGGATATTAAAAGCGGTAAAAAATACAGCTTTTACATGCTGTTTACCGAAATAACACTTCCCTCATCCTGGAAAAAGAAATCGGGCAGTGTACATCTCAATAAATTAAAACAGACATTTCAGTCGGTTGCCGAAAAGAC
>DMKD01000292.1:30134-30339 GCA_003454605.1 Spirochaeta sp.
CACACCCCCATCAGACTGAAAGTTTCTATGCATCTTGGAACGACAACATGGAAAGCCCGCGGAAAGACAGGCACGATAATATCAGACTCGCTGAACTCAATCTTTCACCTGGGAACAAAGTACACACCATTGAACGAAATGGATATAACTGAGGAGGTATATAATGAACTGCCGGCCGGAATTCAGAAGATGTTCACCGATGCGG
>DMKD01000004.1 GCA_003454605.1 Spirochaeta sp.
AAAAGCAGTCGATACAACGGCCGCCGGCGATACCTTTATCGGTTACCTGCTTGCAGGTCTTGCCGCAGGTGACCTGGCCGAGCCTGTACTGAAACGTGCAACTCACGCATCGGCAATCACCTGTACCCGTTTAGGGGCTGCTGATTCGATACCTAAGAAGAGCGAGCTTTGATGACAATTTATAGTTAGATAGGATAAAAACATGGACAATGTAATTTGGGGCATGATCGGTTGCGGAGATGTCACTGAGATCAAAAGCGGCCCGGGACTGTATAAGTCAGAGTCATCCGAACTTAAAGGTGTCTTTAACCGCACTCTGGCGAAAGCGGAGTCCTATGCTGAACGCCATAATCTTAAAAAAGTATATCACTCAGCAGAAGAGATGCTTAAAGACGATGAGATAAATGCCGTATACATTGCCACCCCCCCAAACTCGCACAAAGATTACGCTATAGCCTGTCTGAACGCAGGCAAAATTCCTTATATTGAAAAACCATTGGCAATGTCCTACAAAGAATGTATTGAAATAGAAAGCTGTGCGAAAAAGAAAAAACTGCCGGTATTTACTGCTTATTACCGTCGTGGAATAGAGAAGTTTATAAAAATAAAAGAATTGATCGATTCCGGAGCTATAGGCAATATTCGATATGTCACAGTGAGCCAGGTAATGTCTGTAGAAAAGAGTGAACTATATAAAAAGGATCTTCCCTGGCGAGTCATTCCTGAAATATCCGGAGGCGGAAAATTTCTTGATATGGGAACTCATGTACTGGACTGTCTAATCTGGTATTTCGGCCAAATGGTATCTCTTGATGGTGTCGTCCTGAATCAGGGAGGATATTATGAGGCTGAAGATACAGTTGCAGCCAGTTTTCAATTTAAAAACGGTGTTTGCGGAAGCGGAACCTGGTGCTATGTCGGGGATAAAAATAAAAATGAGGTACAAATTGCAGGCGATGCAGGACGCATAATATACGACGGACTGTCTGTTAAATCATTCAAGTTAATTCAAAACGACGAAGTGAAGGTTTTCAACTTCAAAGAACCGGAACATGTTGCAATGCCTTTTGAACAGGCGGTTGTGTACGAACTGACCGGAAGGAAAAAGAGTTTTGCTAATTTCAATGATGCGGTTAATCTGACAAAAAAAACAATGGAACTGCTCGCCGGCTATTACTGAGCACTCCAGTTCAATTCATTAAGTCTGAATATATTTTCATGAAAGCCCCGGACGGTCAGCTCATGAAACGGAGGATAAAGGTATTTGTCTCTGAATTCGTATCCGCTTTTGTAATAGGATAAATGACTAATCTTTGTAACGGGAGCTCCCTTCGAATCCCAACCCGATTTGAGAAAAATTTGCTGCATTGTAAACCACTGAATCTCCGGGATTGAAAACTATCCCGAAATCAATTATTCGGCTATCAAAAGCAAGAACAGGGTCAACCCGCATATAATACTGCCACACGGCTTCAATGCTTTCATAGACATTATATGACTGCTCATCGAATTCGAATTCGGCGCCCAGATCACTGATCTCATAATTATTAAAGTCTGTCCCGTTTTTCTGCAGAAATTCGTCTACTGATGGAGGAATTACATCAGTGGAGGATTTTATTGTAGAACAGGAACTGAAAACAATGACAGCCGCTGCCAAAAGAATAATCAATTGCTTTTTCATATGATTACATTTTGCATTAGGCCCTAAGAAAAATCAATAAAAAACTGATTAAGGCAGCTTAAGGGCAGATGAATCATCGTAATTTGACTTTGTATTTTTCAGATACTATATTGAGAACATCGACAGAAAGGAAAAATTATGTATACGGCAACAATGGAATATGAGTTCAAGGAAGACCACTTTGATGAGGCAAGCTTATTGTGGAGAGATGAAGTTCTATATCTCGCGAAAAAGCAGGCGGGTTTTGTAAGAATGCAGTTTCTCGTTTCATCACCCAAGGCTATGGCTATCGGCACCTGGAAGAGTGATGAAGATGCAAAAAACTTCATGCAGACAGGCGTTTTTAAAGATCTCATGGAGAAGCTGAAAGATATGATTTCATCTGAACCAAAACCTCAGATCTGGGATTTATTGTATTTTGCCGAGAAATAATCTTTGGGCAAGAATCTGAATAAAGCAAAGCCTTTTCTTAAAAAGTGCTTCAGTATCCCGGTCAATTCCGGACTGCGGAGATAGCCGTATGATTTGTGAGGGTTCCTCTCTCCCTCATATTCATAATTATTCCAAACCAGCATATCCTGCGGCTGCACAGAGCGGCTGTTGGGAAGAAACTCATTCTGCAAATCATAATTTATTGCCACCATGTCCTTATAATCTGCCAGGTTATACCAATGCTTATAAATATTCTCCGGAGTTTTCAGCAAGCAGGCATCACTTTCAGCATGCTGCAGCTCTGAGAGGATCCTGCTGCGGACAACGGGATTACCCAGAGGCGAACCTATGGTCACGAGGGTATGAATTTTTACTTCAGGAACCCACTTTGTTAAAACATCCCAGGCAATTATTGACCCCATTGAATGTGCAATAAGGAGTATTTTCTTCCGCCTGTTCCTGAACAGATAGTCTGCCAGCTTCGCACAGATTAGATCACTGATTTGTCCTCCGGTAACCCTGTAATAGGCATCCAGATCCTTAATAAAATGCCGCAGGATAAAATCTGTAAGCCGTGAAAAATTAAGTGAACCGTCATCTTCAAGAATGGCCGCCTTCCACCAATCCTGCAGCTGATCTTCAGCCGGTTTATTTCCCATACCGTGGATTCCGATGGTAATTTTCGACATATTTAATCATTTAACAATACAGTTGTGGTTTTGACAATGAAATTTTAAAAAAATAATAGCCGACATAATTCCGCCACATTTACGCTCTACATTATTACTCAGAGGAGTAATATATGAAGACAATGAAAACCAGTATCATCAGAATTGCAGTTATCACAATGCTGTTAATACTTGTGCCAATGTTAGCATCGGCACTGGGAAACAATGAGAACGCTTATCCGAAAGCGCTGAGTGACGAGTTCACGGGGATTGCCACAGCACTCCAAGACGGCGAATTGACCAGAGAACAGGCGCTTAAGCGGCTTCACGAGTTCCGTACCGAGAACAAGAAAGATTACAATGAAGATTATCAGAAAATGGAACGACTCTTAAATGGAGTTCTATCAGGAGAAATGACTGCGAACCAGGCTCAGGAGCAGGCCCGTCTGCTTAAAGAATGTACTGATCCGCAAACCGAAGCGAAACTGCAGGCTCAAACTCAAAACCGGGAACAAGTCAAGGTTCAGACCACAACCCAGCAGCAGATAGAGACCGGAACCAGCAATGAGAACAAACCCGAAGCTTCCGGAAGCGGAAGTGCCGACAAGGCAAAAAGTAAAAAGTAAAAAGTAATTTGCCATTGATTTTAACGGGGTGTATACTTGTTCATGTACACCCCGCTATTTAAAAACGAGGTGATAGAATTGAAAATGAAAGCATCGATTTTGACTATTGTATTAGCTGTTTTTCTCATACTCAGCTTTCCCGCGGATTCATCAGCTATGGGGAACCGCGAAAACAGGAACGCGTATAAAATAGAGCTCCAGACACTATTTGATGAATCGATTGATGGAATTTTTATGAATAAGACCGATGCTCCGGCCGTAAAAAATAAGATTGAAGCTCTACGTAACGTGTATGATATATCCTACACTGATGAAGCGGGAATCCTCGATGCTATCATCGATCGGACTGCTGAAAAAACATTCACAAAGGATGAGTCTCATTTCTACTTCGGCCTGCTGAACGACGGAAAGCTGATGGAGTACCGAAAAGAGAATGCCAGAAAACAATCTGAACAGCATCAGATTGAGGTGCTTTCGTTGCTGCTGCAGAATATGAAACCGGAGACTCCCAACGATCCCTATGCAGAAGAACTGCTGGACATCCTTAATAATTATTATGATTTTCTAGGCCTCGAATACGATGAAGGGTATTTAAAACTAAGTGACCTGATTTATTCGCTTAAAGAACAAAGCATGGATGCAGATGAAATTACTGCAGCTCTTGAATCGACGAATAAAAAACTAGTCCGGCAGATCACTGAACAGCAAACTCAAAAAGTCAACCGGATTTCAACCCAAGACCAGAGCAGCAGTCAATCATCACTTCAAAATAGCGACGCGCCCGAAGCGGGCGGCAATACACCCAATTCACCCTCCAGTCCGGGCGATTCCGGAACAGCAGCACAGAAACCTTCGGGCAGCAGCTCGGGGCCCAGGAACTAAGGGGCGGCCTTGGAAGTAAGCATCCTGATTGTAGAAGACGAGAGCAGAAGCGCTCACTGGATGAAAACATACCTCGAACGTGCGGGATTTAACGCGGCAATTGCCGGCGACGGACAAAGCGGGCTGAATATGGCCAGAAAACTCCGCCCGGATTTAATCCTCCTTGACCTTATGCTTCCAGTGATCAGCGGCAACGAACTATGCGGGATACTCCGAAGAGAATCTGATGTACCTATTATCATGCTGACCGCCAAAGGCAGCACCGAGGATCGAATACAGGGCATTAACGGGGGTGCCGACGACTACATAGTTAAACCCTTCGAACCTGAGGAGGTCATTGTCCGAATAAAAGCTGTCTTGAGACGAACTATGGGACTGATGAAGAAAGAGCTTACCTGCGGACCAATCCGGGTTGATGAAGAGAGAGAATCTGTTCATATAAACGATTCGCAGATCCAGATGAGTCACGCCCAATTCATGATTTTTTCAGTTTTTATGAATAACCCGGGCGTTGTACTGAGCCGAGGACAGATAATTGAACAAGCCTTTGATGGAAATTTTGATGCCTACGAACGTGCGATTGATACTCATATCCGCCGTTTGCGAAAGCTTCTCCACACCGACAACTTCGAACCAATCCGGACAGTCTACGGAGGCGGCTATAAACTTGTATGCGCATCTCATTGAAATCTATCTACTTCCAGGTTCTCATTTCTTTCCTGCTTATTATCATGTCCAACCTCATTATAAGCACCGTAATTGAATATTATACATACACAGCCCAGCTTCCAAGGCTGATCACCGAGATTCGGATCAAATCTATTGCACAGCACCTCAGCTCTACATACACGCGAGATCAGAACTGGAATAATCTGGACATTGAAATACAACGTATAAACAACCTTGAAAGTCTGAATACCCTCGAAGACGCAAACCTGAGGATTATAATCAGAGACCGAAAAGGCCAAACTATCTACAACAGCTTTTTGAATATCACCCGGCTTGGAAACAGTGAATTGATAGAAGGAGAATCACAGACTATCATCGATTATAAAACAGAAGAGCCTGTCGGAGTAGTGACAATATATATCAGCCGCGACTATGTTCTAAAGCATGCTCAATCCTATATCTCCGAGCTTATTGAATCCGGGATCTTCAAAGGCCTCATCACTGCCGCGATAGCCTTTATTATCAGCCTCCTGCTCTCACGGCGGATTACCCGGCCGGTTATTCAGCTGACCGATGCAGCACAGAGAATTGCTGAAAATAAGGAAAGCAGCCCTATTGCCTCTTCATCAACCAACGAGCTGGACAGGCTGAGCGACACTTTCAACAGCATGCTCTCATCGCTGCAAAACCAGAGAGAATTAAGAAAACAGCTGATATCAGAGATCTCGCATGAAATCAACACCCCCTTGAACACAATCCGCCTGGAGGCGCGGGCATTGTCGGACGGACTCGTCAATCCCGGCGAAGCAAGTAATATCATTATCAATGAGATAGATTCATTGAAAAACCTCATCTACGATCTGGATTGGCTGGCTGAAACGGATTCAGGCGCCTATATTCTGAAAAAAGAAAAATGCTCAATATATAAACTACTGGCAGAAGTAGTAAAACGCCGACAGCCCAGGGCTGAGACGCGCAACTTGAAACTTATTCTCGGCGAATATACAGGCTTCCTGCCGGTTGTTATGATTGATGCGGTCAGAATCAGCACAGCTCTCAGCAATTTAATTGACAACGCAATAAAATACTCTCCCGAGCAGGGACAGATTAATATAGGATGTGAACTTACCAACAAAACCATAGTAATTTCGGTATGCGATGACGGCAAACCTATTGCGCCGGAACATCGACAGCACATCTTCGAACGTTTTTACCGAGAGAACCGGAGAGCAACAGCCGGGGTTGGCGGCAGAGGCCTAGGCTTGTTTATTGTAAAGCAGATAGTTGAGTTGCATCAGGGTAAAATATTGCTTGAATGCGGAGAAGAGAAAGGCAACTGTTTCCTGTTTTCTTTGCCGGAATCTTTGTTCACAGAATGACTCCCTCTTCACCTCTTAATTTCTATTATCATAGCTGTCCAAAACAAGGTATAGTAAGAGCCTGGAATCCAGTTTATAATGAATTGAGCAGGCAATGAATAATAGGCATTGATGCAACAACGATAGATTTATATCTATCAGAATTCCCATGGGCAAAATTCAGAAAGACAAAAGGCGGAATTAAGATGAACGTGAAACTTGATCACCGTGGTTATATTCCAGTCTTTGTTTCTGTTACAACAGCTAATAAACATGAAGTGAGTTCAGTAAAGATAATGGAATTCCAGAAAGGAGACGTCATAACCTTCGATTGGGCTCCAACAACAATTGCCACTATTTATAAAGATAGATGGCAGATAGAAATATTTTTTAAAACAATCAAACAGAACCTGAAAATCAAAAAGTTTTTCGGAACGATAAAAAATGCAGTGATGACTCAGATCTTGATAGCATTGATAGCCCATTTAATGCTGCAATATCTGAAGATGTTATCTTCCGGAGGATGGACCCATTATTCACTCATGAAACTACTTCCATTGATTTTGACGACCAAAAAAAATCTCTGGAGTGTTCTGAATAAACTGGAGCTGTTATGATTGTTTTGGACAGCTATGAAAAATGATAATGAATTATTAATTCTTATATCAGTCATCCAGAGTAAAGTTCGCCCTCACCTCTCGAAATAAAGCCTCGAAAAATGGACTTTTCGCTGATTTTATTCCGTGCTCAGAGAGGATCTCATCGCGCTCATTAAGAAAAAACTCGTACAGGAATTTCAACGCTGCTGACTTCGTCTCGGGTCGATAACAGAGGGCTACGACCTTCTGAGTTTCAGGGATATCGAAAAAATGCTTTCGCCCGTTCACAATGAAATAGTAGGTTTTACCATTGTCAGATCTGCTTATCTCAATATCAAATTCACCGGTAACAGGTTTGGGGATTTCAGCATCTTCTTCACCCTTTTTCTGATTCAGCTCATTCATTTCCCTGTTAATCTTAACAGTCCGCTGATTGTGAATTATCGTATTTGCCTGCTTAATAAGAAAAAGAAGACCTTCCTCCATTATTTCAGGAATCAGACCTGTAAGTTCTTTTTCAAGCCTCAATTTCTGGGATTCTGTCTGTGTTTTTGTCTTTTTAGCCATATCAATATGATTTTATCACATAGATTGGGTTATACTTATTAAAGTATGAAAAAAATTGTCCTGGTAATGTTTTTTATCCTTATGGCGACGACTATTCAAGCTTCCAATTGGCATACTGCTGTCGAAATATATGGAAACAGCGTCGACCTCAAGCCCTACAAATTGAGTATATTATCCCAAACCTTCGACCGAAAAGGCCAGCTCGAGAAGACCGAAGAGCTTACATTCCATCTTGACTACAGCCTCGATGAAGACAATCCCGAAAGAGAGCTTATTCTGGCATTAGAAGACGGCAAGGATGTTACCGAAGAGAAGAGGAAAGAACTTGCAAAAGGACGCGGTGATTCAAACGGACCTCCCGGAAACATGGAGGACATGCAGAAGATGCCTCTTGATCCGGCTGTACAGACGGACGTCAGCTCATTTTTTAGCGGCAGAACTGAAATTAGAAACGGTATAACCTGTGAAGTCTGGAATTTTGAAATCATCCTGAACGACAAATACACCGGTGTCGGAACAGCCTGGCTCATTCCTTCTACAGGAGCAGCCGCGAGTCTCGAATACCGCATTGAGCCGCTTTTCCACTTCGTCGAAGAGATGAATATGGGCATGGAATTTGGTGATGACCTCTCCGACAGATGGGTTATGCACTCAATGAATATGGCAGGCAAAATAAATATGCTGGTAATGAAGAAAGGATTTAAATCAATAATCGAGTTCGATGATTACAGATAATCCTACAGCTGTTTAAAGGTTGTATTTTTCGTTACATCCAGCGCTTCAGCGGTTTTCGGGCGTGACGGCAATTGCGGCTATCCCGTAATTTTTATATAATCCCCCCATGACTGATACGATTTTTGAGGCATTAAAAAGGCCGAATGCTTCTCCCCTCCAGAGAGGGGCCAGGATTAAGTTTTTCTTTCAGATAACTGAAGGAGAGAGGGGCGCCTATATCAATATTGTGGACTCAAAATTCCGGGAGGTTAACCCGAATCCACACCTGTACGCGGCCCGGGAGCGCCAGCTTCTTCAGCTGATTAACCAGTTAAAAGAGAAAAACAGCCTTACCATCGACTGGGAACGCAAAGAGGATCATATATATATCGATAAACATGATTACCTTATCCCTCTTTTAAAAGAGCTGGAGAATGTTATCGATCATGCAGGGGCCCCCGTAACCGTCGAGGAGGTTGAGGGCGAATTAAGACTGCATCTCGAAGAGACTGACAAGACCTTCGATTCACGGACATTTTTCCATGCACAGGGAAATAGTTACCGTGAGTTTACCCTCCTGTCCCGGCAGTATGTTATGACGGATAATACAATCTATCCGGTAGCGGACGGGGGAAACAGTTTCCGCCTGTTGGAGCTTTTTAATACGAAGCTCATGAAATCCCGGCTGGAGCCCTTCCTCTCCCTCTTCTATTCCAATTTTGACCAAATCGAAGTTTGTCTTCCGGAATACACAATAACAAGAGGAGAAGCGCTAAAGACCGATCCCACCCTGATCATTCGCGATGTCGATGAGAACAAAACCCTCCAGCTGGAAATAAAAGCGATCCTTCCGAACTTTCCCGACAACTTCCTACTTGAGTATGATATTCATTCCGTTGCCTCGGCGGATTCCGTCGAAAAGAAGATTGTTCTCCATGAACTCCTCTACACGGACCTTTCCTCAAAGATAACAGAGATAGAGAAACTCCTTAAAAAACTGAAATCCCAGGTTGACGGAAGCTCAGATTATTATATTTCCGATAATCTTTTTATCATTGATGAAGAAATTGCCCGGCTCCTTATTTACGAACATTTGACGGAACTTATGTCCGGTTTTACAATTCTCGGCGAAGAAAAATTGAAGGGCTTTAACGTCAGAACAGTGAAACCTGAACTTAATCTCTCATTAAACCACGGTATTGATTTTCTTGAAGGGTCAATCAATCTCGACATCGAGGGATCCGTTTTTTCATTGTATGACCTTTTCAGGGAAATAAACAAACGGTCCTACATCCCCCTTAGCGACGGAGCTCATGGAATCATCAACAAATCTTATCTGGATAAATTGCAGAGACTTTTCAAACCGGACAATAAAACCGTAAAAATATCATTCTTCGATCTTCCTCTGGTGGAAGAACTTATCGGAAAACGGATCGCCGAAACGGTTTTTCCCAAGGCCAGGGAAATATTCCGGGGCTTTAACAACCTGAAGGACGCAAACCCCGAATTCCCGGAACTGAATGGAAAGCTCCGGGACTATCAGAAGTACGGTTTCATCTGGATGAACTACCTGCACGGCAACAACCTGGGCGGATGTCTGGCCGATGATATGGGGTTGGGAAAAACCATTCAGGCCATAGCCCTACTTAACAAAATATACCCGAAGGAAGGCCGGTCATCTCTTCTGATAATGCCCACTACCCTCCTGGATAACTGGAAAAGAGAGATTGAAAAATTCAGCCCCGGTCTTTCCTTCTGTGTGTATCACGGACTCAAACGGGATTTTTCCCGGGCCAGCCGCAGCTCCGTGATCCTGACAACCTACGGGACCGTCCGAAACGATATCCGAACTCTGGCGGATTATGATTTTCACGCCGTCATCCTCGATGAATCTCAAAAGATAAAAAATGTCGCTTCGGGAATATCGAAAGCTGTAATGCTGCTTAAATCCGATTACCGCCTGGCCCTGAGCGGAACGCCGATAGAAAACAATCTGTTTGAACTCTACGCCCTTTTCAGATTTTTGAATCCCTCGATGTTCGGCTCGCTCCAGGATTTTTCAAAAAAGTATGCGGGACCTATCCAGAAGGATAACAACAAAGACGCGATGCGGGAACTGCGAAAAAAGATCTACCCCTTCATCCTGCGCAGAACAAAGCAGGCGGTCCTGAAAGAGCTTCCCGACAAGATTGAACAGGTACTCTACACGGAGATGGACCGGGAATTGACCCTGTACTATGAGGATCGGCGGCGGATGTATTATGACGCAATCAGAAACAAGATAAGCTCCCAGGGACTGAATAAAAGTAAATTTTTTATACTTCAGGCCCTGTCGGAACTCAGGCAGATCGCCAGCATCCCTGAGCGTCAGACCGACGGCCGAATGACGTCCCCAAAACTGGAACTGCTCATCGATCAACTTATAGACACCTCCGGAAGCGGTCATAAATCCCTTGTTTTCGTTAACTTTCTCGACACCATACCTCTCATCGGAAAAAGGCTCGAACAGGAGGGCATTGAGTTTCTGACCATGTCCGGGGTCACCCGGAACCGGGGAGAGTTGGTAAGTGAATTTCAGGATAACGACCACATCAAGGTTTTTATCATGACGCTGAAAACAGGCGGAGTCGGACTCAACCTGACCGCGGCGGATTATGTGTTTATATTTGATCCATGGTGGAATAAATCCGCGGAAAACCAGGCCGTAGACAGAACTCACAGGATCGGTCAGAAAAATACGGTTTTCAGTTACAAGCTGATAACCAGCGGCACGATAGAAGAGAAGATCTTACAGCTCCAGGAAAAGAAGAAAGAACTCTTTGATGATCTGCTTTCCAGCGAGGGCGAGGCAATAAAAAAACTCGACGAGAGAGACATCGATTATATTTTTAAGGAATAACCGGCATGAGACATCCGCTTTTGATAGAAATAGATAATACTGAACAATGGATAATACCGGGGGAAGATCCACTAGCCTGTACTCAATGTCAGGATTTCATGCAGAGTGATTATTTTCGCTTTTCTGACGGTCGTATTCTATGCATCTCCTGCGTCATACATGAACTTCAGGAAAAAGCTTCAGAGATACTTCTTCACTCAATGCATACAAGGGATATAGAAAAAGAAATTGACACTCTGAAAAAACACAAGAACATATCCGCCCTGCTGCCTTCATTGATATCCCTGCCGCAAAGGATTGATGCCTATGATCCGGAGGACGGGAAAGCACCTCTCCTGCTGCAAAATATTGTATCCCTCATGGGGCATACGGAGCATCCCCTTTCACCCTTTATACGGCAAAACGCCTTCAATCTCAGCGAAACCATTGGGAAGGCGGTTCTTCCGTATTGCAGGACTCATTTTGGCACGCCCGTTTGGCAGTTTTACTGCAATACCCTTATGACGGCGGGCATTATTGCTCCGGCTGATAAGGAAGTTCAGGAAGAACTGGAAAAGGCCTGGACTCACGAAAATGAGGAAATAAAAACTTTCATTCAAGGGGTCTTCAAAAAGGAGAGCTTCGGCATCTACCATAAATCAATCAATACAAAAACTTTGGAAACATTGAAGACCATCAATATGAAATTCAAAACCATACAGGAAAACAGAACATATTTTCTTGACACTGCGGATTTACAGGAGCTGCAGGACATCATTCTGGAGAAATATGATCTGACGAGACTTAAATCGCTCTTTGACAATTACCTTTCCCGACTTTTCAACACTTCCGACAGGGAAGCATCTTCCGGCAGGAAAAAAAAGATTACAAAAAGAGAAATGGCGGGAATGCTTACCGTCACCCTCAAGACAAAAGAACTCTTCGACTCTTTTTTCCTTCTCCTGCCCAAGGATGTGCGGGAGATTTTCAGGACTCTTGTATGGCGAAATCAAAAACTTGATTTGAATGGATTGGAAAAGAAATATAAAAGAAAAATTCTGATAAAGGAGAAGGGAAACCGTTACGGAAGTCGGGAAAAAATAATTGATGATTATTCTGTTTTCCAATACCACGAAGAGTGGGATTACAGAAACGGCGACTACAACTATTATATTTACATAGACGCGAGAATAAGAAGGACAGTGAAAGGATTTTTTCCTCCTCCGGAATGGAGCGTTCTGAATTTTTTGGAAACCTTCGAGAGTTCGAATATCTTTAAGGATGAAAGGGCTTTCCTGGAAGGTGTAGAACTCATGATCCAGTATATAGGGCACAACCCCGTCTCCTGCACCGCCACGGGAAAGATATCCGCAAAATACATCAGAGATTTCAATAAGCGATGTGAAATTGAAGAGTTCTTTGTTTCTCCGACCCAAAAGACGCTTCAATTTATCCGAACGGAAATGCTTATCAGAATCCTGAACGATATCGATAATATTGAATTTACGGAGCCGCATGAAATTATTAAAGAGATATACGGAAAGACAATAAAATCCGATGATTTTAACATGTTCATAGTCGGCACTTTTCTGAGTTATCTTAAATTCGACCGTATGGACTACAAATATTACTACGAAAAGGAAAACAGGCGGTTCAGTAAAAATATCCGGAAAATAATGACGAATGTCCTAAAAAACCTGGAAGAAGATAAATGGCTTGCGTTAACGAATATATTCCTCAGTATGGATTATCATGAACAGCTTTTTTATATTTTTCCGCTTCAGGAATATAAAAACATGTTTCACTTTAACGAAACATATACTGATTATTACGAACAGCGCGAGAAAATATACATTTCAGAAGAAAACTATGTTGAAACGGTGTTTATTCCGTTCTTCAAAGCATTTTTTCATTTTCTCGCCGCCCTCGGAATTGTCGATATGGCAGGGACTGAACCGCACAACGACTCTTTTCATCAAAATAAGCTTGACTACCTGTCCCGCTATGACGGCCTGGAAGCGGTCAGGCTGACCCCGCTTGGCTCCTATGTCCTAGGGATGTCTCCAAAGGCGCCCGAAGCCCCGGCCGATGAGGATCCATTTCAAATTCGCCTTGATGATCAGTTTCTGCTGATTCAGACAAAAGGTTCCGACAGGGTGAAGGAGTTCATCATCAATGATATTGCCGAAAAAATAAAACCGGGGAACTACCTTGTTACTTTTGATTCCTTCTTAACAAACTGTAAAGGCCTGAGAGATGTGAAAGACAAAATCGCCGTCTTCAGGGAGAAGCTGGAGAAAAATCCTCCCGATAGATTTGAATTGTTTTTCCGGGAGATTCTCGCACGTTTCAATCCCATGGAAGAAAAAAACGGTTATGCTCTGTACAAGATAAAAAACGATCCCCTTCTTATTAAATTGATCACCGAAGACCCTTACCTGAAAAAGAGCATACTGAGGGCCGAAGATTTTCATATTCTGATAAAAGAGGATAAGCTGAAACAGGTAAAACAGAAACTTGTAAAGTCGGGGTTTTATATCAGTTAAGGCGTTTTTGGTTTTACTGTACCCCAAGATATTTAAATGAACGATATTACACCCCGTGTGATTAGCGACAATTATTTTTCCCTGTTCAACGACAATTATAATTTCCGTTTTCAATTTGTCAATTAAATTATCCTAAGGCAGCTCCTCAGGATAATATCCAGTTCTTCCATTCGTTAAGCAGAGAATCGAACTATTTTCAGAAAATCTTCCGGAGAAAAAAACTCTAATCTATGATAATGTTCCTCAATTTACTACTATTGATTATTGCTGGTACGGGATAAAGGGAGTCAATATCTGCACAGCTGCCCCAAACATGAATGCCTATGTGGAAAGATTATGAAAGACCCAATTTTATGCAGATTGCACCACAACTATTACAGAAGCAGTGCTTGAAAGTCTAAAAAGCTATAGCACGGGCATCGATAGTCGACAGGTTTTGTCATGATCATGAAGCCGTTGGATGAATCTTCTCATATTCTTTATTATTTTTCTCTTTAGCAATATCCAAGTCATATAATGATTGAAGATTTATCCAATATTCAGCAGATGTCCCAAAATATTTTGACAATCTTATTGCTGTATCTGCTGTAATTTTCCTTGTTCCTTTAATGATTCTTGAAATTCTCATGGGATCTACGCCTATGCTTTTTGCCAACTCATAAGCAGAGAGTCCCATCGCTTCAAGAAAATCTTCTTTGAGGACTTCTCCTGGTGTAGTCAGTTCTATCAATTCATCACTATATTCTACTTTTTCTTCCATATCTAAACTCCCTAATGATAATCACAAAATTCAACATTATATGCATTCCCATCATCCCAAAGAAAGCAGATGCGCCATTGATCATTCACACGAATAGAATGCTGCCCTTTCCTGTCGCCTTTTAATGCCTCCAATTTATTACCAGGAGGTATTTTTAAATCATCAAGGACAACCGAACTCTCAATAGATCTTAATCCTTTCAGAGCCTTCTTTGCTAATACAGGATGCATTCCCTTTTTCATTTTCCTATTGTATATTGCTTCAGTGTTTGTATCAGCAAAGCTTTTAATCATAGACTATTATAGCCCACAAGGCTAATAGCGTAAAGAGCTAATACACAATCCCCGATGCTGAAATTTATTAAAATTCTAATGTTGTTAGAGAAAAAGAGTGAGAACGTAGGTTACTACGTTTTATTCTTCCGGCACTAAATTCAACTCTATTATCGTTCAAGTGCATAAGGATGTAAAAAACTAATCCACAGGTTCAGGAATTGTTTAGCCTCTTAGACAGATTTCGGTGCAAGGAAGTTTTTTAACGTCATCAATCCGGTTTAAAGGTTGTATTTCTCAATTTTACGGGCAAGTGTCTTCCGTGTTACATCCAGCGCTTCGGCAGTTTTCGTCCTGTTTTGATCATGCTCAGAGAGCGCATTAGAAATTATGCGCTTTTCATAAAAATCTACAATATCATCAACTGCATCTTTCAGTGTTTTTCCTTTCCCGCTAGTATCCAAATCTACCCCTGACTCCTGCAAAAGATTTCCCTGAAAATTTAGGGTTTCGATTTCGGTACCCTCACATAGAAGAACAGCCTGGTTTATCATATTCTGCAGCTCTCTGACGTTCCCCGGCCATCTATACTCATGCATTAATTTAAAAAGATTTTCTTTAATGGACAAAATCTTTTTATTGTAACGCTGATTGTAGATATTAAGAAAATATACTGCGAGAAGCGATATGTCCTCTGGACGCTTTCTCAGCGGCGGAAGATGACATGAGATTACATTAAGCCTGAAATATAAATCCTGCCGAAACTTATTTTCTTTTATCAGCTGTTTTAAATCCCTGTTCGTAGCAGCAATCAGCCTTACATCGACATCGATCTTCTTTGTTCCGCCAACCCGCTCAAAACTCCGCTCTTCAAGAACCCTGAGAAGTTTCGCCTGCACGTCCAGCGACATATCTCCGACTTCATCCATAAAAAGCGTACCATTGTCGGCAAGTTCAAATTTCCCCAATTTCTGCTCAATTGCACCGGTAAAAGCGCCCTTCTCATGACCGAAAAGTTCACTTAAAAGGAGGCTGTCCGAAAGAGCTGCACAATTTATACCTACGAAGTTTCCGTCTTTTCGATTACTTGTAAAGTGAATATATCTCGCGAGCACCTCTTTCCCCGTGCCGCTCTCACCTGTAATCAGAACTGTAGCAGGAGAGTTCTTAATCTTGTCGGCGACACCGAGCACCTCTTTCACAGCAGGGTTATCGGTTATAAAATCATGGCAGAATACAGAGGTGAGAAGAGCCTTTTTAAGATATGTATTTTCAGTCCTCAAACATCTGATTTCAAGATTCTTTTTAACAGTTATCAGCAGCTTATCTTTCTCAATCGGTTTAAGGATATAATCAGCAGCACCCTGCTTCATGGCCTGAACACTGCTGTTAATACTTCCGTGACCGGTTATCATTAGAACAACCAACTCAGGATCCGCCGATTTCAGCTCACCAAGAAGTTCAATGCCGTCCCGCGTACCTTTCAAACTGATATCCAATACGGCGATATCAATTTTATTTTTATTTATTATTAATACAGCTTCTTCATAGTTTTCAGAAGAAAAAACCCGGTATCCCTCTTTTTCAAAAAGCTTCCCGAGAGCGTACCTTATCCCTTCTTCATCATCTACTATGAGGATGCTTTGTTTTTCTTTCCTTGAAGTCTCCATATTACATTCCTTGCTCACTAATCTGCTGTTTATTTCTGACAGGAAGAGATAGAAGGATAGTCGTACCTGACCCGACTGTACTCTTTACATCAATTGTTCCTGAATATTTACTAATTATACCGTAGACAATCGATAGTCCCAGCCCGGTTCCTTTCCCGTTAGTTCTTGTCGTAAAAAAGGGATCAAATACATGCTGCATTGTTTCTTCATCCATCCCGACGCCGCTGTCAATTATCTGTACATGAATCATACTATAATCATCACTCAATCGTGTTGTTACAAGTATTTTGCCCATGTCGGCAATCGCATAGATTGAATTTTGAACAAGATTTATTACAACCTGCTTCAACTCACTTCTGCTTATTACCACAAAGGGTAGATTCTCCTGAAAATCTGAAGACAGATCAATTCGCTTTTCCTTTACTAATCCATAATTTATAAGTTTCAGCACATCACTGATAACAGTATTAACCTCGCTGCCTTCACTTTCACCCTGTTCAGCGGCTGAAAAGTTCAGAAGGTCGCTTACAATCTTTGCAATCCTTCGGGTCTCCTGTTCAATCCAGCTTAATGCTGTTCGTGTTTCATCATCATTATCTTCATCAAGCAGATTCTGCACATTAGTCAGAATAGAACTTAAGGGATTATTGATCTCATGTGAAACTCCGGCTGAGAGCATGCTCAATGAAGCAAGTTTCTCAGCCTGAAAAATCTTTTCTTCCAGTTCATATTTCTGACCGACATCATCTATTTCCAGAACACATTTCCGTTCTCCAACCTGCGCATTTGTGAACAGCAGATAAAGCTTAATCTCAAAGACAAATCCCTCAGTCCGCTTAATTTTAGACCATGAATCTATCCTGCCTAAAATTACATCCTCAATTTTTCCTAAAACTGCTTTATCAATGACCTCGATAGATATGTTACTGATTTTCTCATTTAATAACAGAGCTGCATCACATTGAAATAACTCAAGGAAAAAGCTGTTTACTTTTTCGATTGAAAGGTCATTATCAACAACAAGAATTCCAGCTCGAAGAGAATAGATGATTTTTTCATTATAATCTTTCAGGAATGTAATCTCATGAATAAAATTCTCCATGGATTTTTTATTCTGATCAATCTGCCAGGCCATATCATTGAAACCTCGAAATAGTTCACCGACCTCACTCCCGGACTTATAGTCAACCTTAACCTTGTAATCCCCACCACGAATACCTTCCATAGCATAAAGAAGGCTGCTGATAGGTTTTGTAATATTGCGAGAGAAGTAGAAACTTAAAATGATTGCAAAAAAGCCAACAGTGAATAAAGCTATGAATAATGCGTTGTAAATCTGTCCTAAAATTGATAAAAACGGCTCATTTGACATCAGTAATATAAGATAAAACTTATCTTCAGCATCTCCCCTTCTCAGCATTCCCAGTTCCTGAAACGACACATTATAATTGCCTGCATTTAAAGCTAGATCATATACTTCTTTATAGGGAACATCAGGGAGTTTAGACGTCTGAAGAATATTAAATATGCCGTCATTGAGCAGACGACCGGTACGCAGATCATTTTCAGAAACAAAATAAACAGCTGTACGCTCAGGCAGCCCCGAACCCCGGTAAAATTTTTCATCGATCTTTTTTAAAATAAAAACATCCAGATACTCATTATGCCCGAGATTACCTGTCATATATACATTTTTGCCAATTTCGCGCAGTTCCAGATATGGATGATCTTTAACGGATTCAAGCCCTTCCATTTCGGCAGATGGAAATAATTCACTGCCTGATGAAAAATACTCGTTCTTCCCATCCTCTTTTATTCTCATTATGATAGAATCGATATCAGACAGCAATTGAATTTCTTTGAACCAGGCATCAAATTCTGTCTTTGAAAATTTCATTTGATGGTCTTCAATCAGTTTTATATATTGGTTATCGTTATTAATCCTGATTGTTGTCTTCCAAAGTGTACGAAGCCAGGAATTATACTCTTCATATACAGCGCCTGACTCCATGCTGAGTTCCACTCTGACATCATTTTCGTTACTTCTGGTTATAATACCGGTAACAAGCATGATGGTCAGAGCGGACTGGAAAACAACAACTCCAATGAAAAAGAGCAGCGCTCTTATGGAAAGTTTCATTCCGGCATTATACTAACTAACCGCCTCAGAACCAACGATCAAACTAACCACTTCCTCGGTTGTAGTATCTTTTTTTACTAAATTTCCAACAAGTTCACCCCGGCGCATTACACAAATTCTGTCGGCAACCTCGAAAACATCATGCATCTGGTGACTTATCAGGATAATTGCTAATCCATGGTCTTTAAGTGAATTCACCAAATCAAGAACCTGCTTCTGCTGAGCAACTCCGAGGGCTGCAGTAGGTTCATCCATTATGAGGACCTTCGCGTTCCAATAGATTGAGCGAGAGATTGCAACAGCCTGTCGCTGCCCACCCGAAAGGGTTCTAACGTTGTTCCTCAGCGAAGGAATCTTAATATCCAGCTTCTTCAGGATACCAACCGCCTCATCATACATATAGCTGTGGTCAAGAACATGAAAGATCCCAAGTCTTTTCTTTGTTTTTTCTCTACCGAGAAAAATATTTGAATATACATTGAGATTCTCAGCTAAAGCCAAATCCTGATAAATTGTTTCGATTCCTGCTGCGAGTGCATCTATTGGGGTATGAATTTTGACAACCTCTCCATTATATAGGATGTCACCGCCATCATTGGGATATACTCCGGAAATCATTTTTATAAGTGTTGATTTTCCAGCTCCATTGTCTCCAAGCAGTGCAACGACCTCTCCTGGACTCACACCGAAGTTCACTTTATTCACGGCGACTAAACCACCGAATCTCTTTGTTATATCTCTTGTTTCAATTAAGTAACTCATTTATCTACTCCTTGTAAGTTGTTTCTGGAAAAACCCGATCAATTAATACTGCCAATATCAAAATTACTCCAACCATAATATATTTGTCGAAGGTTGGAATTCCCAATATTCTCAAACCGGTTTCCAGAACCGCAATAATCACAGCACCCAGGATAGTTCTCCATACCGTTCCTTTTCCTCCTGTTAAACAAGCGCCGCCGATTACTACGGCTGCAATAGAATCAAGAAGAAGCGAAGCTCCTGCATCAGCCTTTCCGGTCACATATTTAAGCATGTAAATTACACCGGCTGAAGAGGCAAGTAATGAAGAAAGCATATATATTTTAGTTATATGATTTTTTACGTTTATTCCTGATCTTATAGCCGAGTCTTCATTACCGCCTATAGCGTAGGTATGAATACCAAAAACAGTTTTACTCAAGACAAAGGCAAAGATAGCAACTATAATTAATGTGATTACAACAACGTTCGGAAACAATTCGAAGACCTTTACACCCCTGGCGACTTCAGGGCGTGCAAAAAATGAGAATCCGCCGCCCTTAACAAAGTATAGAAAATGCCCATTTCCAATAACATTTGCAAGATGAGGAAGATTCTTGGCTGCGCCTTCAGTGAGAAGTAGCTCTGATACACCATGACTGATACCGAGCATCGAGAATGTTGCGATAAACGGCGGTACATTCAAACGTGAAACAAGCAAACCGTTAATCAGTCCCGGAATAAGACCCAAAACAAGGGTGATGATAATCCCGAAGAAAATACCCCAGAATTCCGGCATTCCTGATGCTGAGAAATATACAATGAGTTTGGTTGCGATGATTGTAGAAAGGCCCATCACATAGCCTACAGATAAATCAATCCCTCCGGTTATTATTACAAATAACTCTGCAACTGCCATCAGCATAACTGCTGTCCCGAAGAAAAGAACTATCTGAAATACATTTACTGTGAAAAATCCCTTAGCTGTCAAGCCGAAGAATATAATCTCAGCAACGAAGAAAATTACAGCCCACTGCTTACCTATTTTCAACAGCAGATCCTTATTTTTTTGCGTCATAAGACTTTGCATTATCTAAACTCCTTCGACTATTTAAAAGAGATCAGGAAATAACTGATCAATCACTATTGCAAGAATAAGCAGAAACCCAACAGCAATGTATCGATAAAATGGTTCAACACCGGATATAAGTAGTCCGTTTTCAAGAACAGCTATCAATAAAACTCCGATGATAGAAGCCAAAAGCCGTCCCTTACCGCCCATTAAGCTCGCTCCGCCAATAACAACTGCCGCAACACCAAATAACTCATACATGGCTCCAAATGTAGTAAAATTTCCTATTCCAGTCTGGAAAACATTGAAGACACCCGCCATACCGGCTATAAACGCAGACAGCATATATATTTTAATAATATGCTTCTGAACATTTATACCTGAACGAATAGCTGCATCTTCATTGCCGCCTATAGCATAGGTATGCTGGCCGAAGGTTGTATTGTTTAGAATATGTCTTAATACGAATATAACAATAAAAATGATTATGAATGAGATTGGTATCAACCTCAGGTATTCTCTTATTTGGTTGTTTGCTACCCCTTCAGGTAAACTGAAAAAATTTATCCCGGACCCTTTTTTAAAATAAATTGTGTAACCGTTTCCGATTTTAGTGAGAGCATCGGGAAGTGACGCAACAGGAAAGCCCTCGCATATCTTCAGAGCAATGCCGTTTGTAATACCCCACATTCCGAGAGTCGCAATAAACGGAGGGACCTTGAACTTAGCGATCATAATGCCGCTTATTAATCCTGGGATAAGAGATACAACAAGGGCAATTACAGAACCGATCAGTATACAAACACCAACACTGTAATTACCGCTATTGAATAATGTCTGAATAATCTTGCCTGCCGTAACAGACGAAAGCCCCATCACAAAACCAACCGAGAGGTCGATTCCCCCGCTTATTATTACGAACGTTTCTGCTGCAGCCATGAACATGGCAATAACAGAAAGATGAACAATATTCTGGAAATTTACGATACTCAGGAACCCCTTTCCAGTGAAACTAAACAAAACTACGAAGAAAATAAGAAAACAAAATGCCCAGTTTCTGGCAATAGCTTTCAAAAGTCTGGATTGTTCAATTATAAGATTTAAGTTACCTTTCAAAATAAATCTCCCTTTCTTTAATAATGCTTTATCAGCCTCTAGCTGATTTGAAAATAATCAAGATTAAAAAAGGGAGCCGTTATTAGCTCCCCATCCTAAACGGAATTGAATCCCCTATTTGTAGATAAACTTATCCATCTCAGGATCGTTTACATTACCTTCATTGAAAAACTCAAAGCCAGGAATAACCTTAGCAGGAATCTTTGTGCCGGCAGAAAGGAATTTGTATCCCCATTCAACAGCAAGTGAACCAATTTCGTATGGTTTCTGTGCAAGACATAGATCAATCTGTCCCTTCTTAAGTGCATTGATGATATCTACTGAAGCATCCCATGTAGCAAGTTTCACAGCGCCTGAAAGACCTGCGTTAACTACAGCCTGGTATGCACCCTGTGAAGAATAAAGATTTGTTCCAAATATACCTACGATATCGGGATCTTTCTGAAGAGCACCAAGAGTCTGATCAGTAGCTTTCTGCTGAACATCCATGTTGTAGTCAATACCTACGAGTTCCATGTCGGGGAAAGCTTCGAGACCTTCTTTGAATCCTTTAACACGACCCATTACAGAAGATACATCGGGATTAGTAGAGTTAATATATACCTTTCCTTTTTCTCCAACCATTTCAGCGAGGTGTGCAGCCATCTCTCGTCCACCCTTTTCATTATCTGAACCAATATAGCTCAATGGGAAGGAATAGTCGCTGTCTACTGAGTAATCGCCGTTGCCGAGGAAGGTGTCAACTGTAATAATCTCTATACCCTGATCATAAAGCTTCTTAAGCGGGCTAATCAGTGCATCAATAGCTGTCGGTGCAATAAGAATCATATCGATTCCACCCTGAGCTACAGTAGCTTCGAGAATCGGAACCTGTACTTCAGGACCCCAGGCTTTCGGAAATTCTGCAACAATTATGTTAACACCAAGTTCCGCACCCTTTTCTCTGATACCTTTTTCCATCATGTAGTAGAATGGATCTGCTACACCAGGCATGAAGAGAATAGTTATCCCATCGTCTTCTGCTTCCTGCTGCCCACCGGCAAACAGCTGTGCGCTCATGCTGAATGTGATCAATAGAACCATTACAAGCAATAAACCTTTTTTCATTTTTATCTCCTTTGATTATTTAATACTGTCCTTTATATTGCAATCAATGTGCCAAGTTTCAAAAAAAGTGATATATTTGTTAAATCAGTTAATAAATAATAAAAACCTGTAAAACATAGCGGTTTTACAGGTTTTTATACGATAATCTTCATCTCAAACTTAAGACTTTCCGTAAAAGTGGTTACTCAGGTATCCGCCTACTGGATACTCAGGTACCCATTTTATGCCTTACCATTGGCCATACATTTCCTTATCCAGCCTTTAACAACTTCTTTCACTTCATCCATTGCAGGTCTTGCAATATCGAGGGTAAACTGGTTGTCTCCAAGTTCCATGAGGTCCTTTCTGAAACTGTTCATCAGCGTACAATGAATTATAGTCCCTACATTAATCTTGTTTATTCCGCCCTTAATAGCCATTCTTATGTCGGCTTCAGGGATACCTGAACCACCGTGAAGGACAAGAGGGACATCTACTGCCTCATTTATTTCTTCAAGCCGGTCAAAATGAATTTCAGGCTTGCCTTCGTAAAAACCGTGCGCAGTACCTATTCCAACTGCAAGGTTATCCAATCCGGTTTCGTTAACAAACTTAACCGCATCATCGACCTGTGCCAGAAAATCTTTGCCCTCGAAACCGCCCTCATATCCGTTTCCTTTAATCTTGCCAATTTCAGCCTCAACACACACATTCTTTGCTTTTGCATGCTCTACAACGGCCTTAACTGCCTTGATATTATCTTCGAGCGAAAGGGTTGAAGCGTCAATCATTACTGATGGATAGCCAAGATCTATCGCGGCATTACAGATGGATACCTCGTTAGAATGATCAAGGTGATGGATGAGCGGGATACCGGCTCTTTTCATAGCAGCGGCACCCATTGCGGCATTAATTTCAGGGGTCATCATATTGAACACAAGGCTGTGAGATGCCACCATAATAGGTGCTTTTTCTTCCTCTGCTGCTTCAATTATTGCCAAAAAATCCCAGGCACAAGAGTAATTGAAGGAGGGTACTGCATATCCTTCCTTATTCGCCTTTGCCAGCATATCCCGTAAAAAATCTCCGTTATTCATTTCTTTTCTCCATTGTCTTAATTGACAAAATAGTTTTATTAAAATCTACAACTCCTGTTGTAGAACCAATCGCCTGTACGCAATGCGCAGCCGCCGCCTGGCCAAGTTCAGCGCATTCATGAATATCCATACTCTTATCAAGCCCTGTCAGGAAACCGGCCACAAAGGAATCACCTGCACCTGTAGTATCAACGACATCAACATTGAAAGAAGGTATCACAGCCTTAAGCTCTGAATTTCTGATAAATACCCCATCCACGCCCATTTTTATTACAACATTTCCGACACCCTTTTTTAAAAGGATCTGCGCCATGTCTTCAACCTTATCCACACCGGTTATTTCTTTTGCTTCTCCAATACTTGGAATAAAATAATCGAGGTGCTGTAAACATGGTTCAATAATCGTCATCCATTGACCGGTTGTATCATAGCTGACATCCATGGCTGTAGTTTTTCCGCGCCTCTGAGCTTCTTTAAAAAGAACTGCAGCACCTTTACCGTCAAAACCAGGAAGCATAAAAGTACCACCTACAAAAACGATTTCGTAGGCATCAAGGATTGAAAGATTGATATCATCAATTGAAAATTCATTATTTGCTCCGCCTTCATATAAAAAGTTTCGGGAACCATTCTCATGAATAAGAACAATAACAGATGAGCTTGAACCTTCATCATCAATTTTTAAACCGTCGACCCTTAAACCTGCCGATTGCATTTTATCCAGAAGGAATTTACCTTTATCGTCATTTCCAATCCTGCCGGAAAACCCGGTTGCAACACCGAGCTTGTTGCAAATCATTGCAACATTCAAAGAGTCTCCCCCGTTGCTGAATGAAATTGTATCTACTGCTGTCGTATCTACCTCAAGACTGTTATCCTTAACAGGCTTAACCAGAATATCAAATACAATTTGCCCTACACATAAAATACTCATTATTAAGCAAACTCCTCATCCACAGCTGGTTTAGAAGTCCATCAGCTCACCGGAAAAAAACTTTTCCAGTACAGTTGTAGCACTTGACACCGAATGCTGGTTGTAGTCCTTTTCTGAAACAAGGACATCGATGGTCTTGATCGTTCTTGTAATTGATCTCTGATTTATAAACTGACGCAATTCAGTGATTAACAGATATGGTTCAAAAACAACCTCACCGCTTAGAATTACAGCTTCCAGCTCAAATAGATTCATCACATTCACAATTCCAACACCCAAATAACGGGCTTCCCGTCTGATTATGTCAACAAAGGCATCATCATCCTTTGATTTAATTACAATATCCTGCCAACTCTTTACTTCAGGGCAGGCATCCTCGAGGCTTTCCATGATTGCTTCAATTGATGCAAAACTTTCTATACAGCCGACATTTCCACACCGGCACTGCTTGCCGTTAAGATCAATTGACATATGCCCGAACTCACCGCCGAAACCATCTACCCCCCTGTAGATCTTGTTATCTATTACTATTCCGCATCCAATTCCGTTATTAGTAATCTCAATCTGAATAAAATTCTTATACTTACGGCCCTTTCCATAATTCTTCTCAACTAGTGTTGCCGCAACCGCATCACGATCAAGGAAAATCGGGAAGGCAAATTCCTGCTTAAGCTTCGCAACAACGGGCGCACCCTGCCATAACTCAAGCCTGGGAGGATTAAGAATCACACCGCCATAGATATCAACCGGTCCCGGTGAGGAAATCCCGATACCAAGGACCTTTTGCTCACGAACATTCCCCGCAATAATTCTTTTAAGTGAAACAACGATCTTCTCTATGCCTTCATCAGAATTTTTCAGTTCAGAAAAATCCAGTCTTTCTTCTTCTATGACAGTCCCATTAATATCTGAAAGACCTACAAGACAGTGGTCATATCGAATATTAACGCCAAGAGCATAAAGGTAGTCAATATTCATTCCCAGCTTAACAGGCTTTCTTCCACTGGCCGATTCTTTCACACCAGTTTCAATTACGATCCCCTGATTTATCAGATCATCAACAATGCCTGAGATTGAAGCTCGTGTAAGACCGGTCTTTCTTGCGAGATCAGCGCGTGAAATTTGCTTTCCGTGAATGATATTTAAGATGTTTTTTCGATTATCCTGCTTCATATAAACAGCATTTTTTGGTTTTTTCATGTTAATTCATTTAACTATATAACTGAAGCACCATTAGATCAAGTAGAACTTCTGTTTTTAATCCACCTTCAAGTAACAAAAAATGTCGATTTTCGAATATTCTCTTGAGAATATTCATTATAGTTTGGTAATCTGTTTAATTATATATTTGACATAGGGCAGAATATCCCATAGAATCGACATAAAAGGGGTCCCCCATGTATAAACTCAGTCAAATCATCCAAAAATATAGAAACGCACGTATAGCTGTCATTGGAGATCTATGTCTTGATATGTATTACTTTCTCTCTGAGGAAAAAAGTGAAATTTCAGTTGAAACCGGACATCGCACCCAATCCGTTTCAAAATTTGCCAGCGAAGCAGGAGGCGCAGGCAATGTAGCGATCAATTTAAAAGCCCTTGGTGCGCTGAGTGTTGATGCCTACGGGGTCATTGGTGCAGATCCTTTCGGATTAACCCTGGAGTCCATCCTTTCCAAAGAAGGAGTAAACTGTGACAATGTACTAATCCAGGAAAACAATTGGAATACACATGTCTACCACAAGTTCTTTAGAAACAGAATAGAAGAACCACGCTGCGATATAGGTAATTTCAATAAAGTATCAGATACTACCATTCTGAGTCTTCTAAATAATTTTGAATCAAAACTGTCGTCATATGATGCTATAATCATAAATGAGCAGATAGCCCATGGTTATCATAATACAAATTTTCAGGTCAAACTCTCTGCTATAATTGAACAGAACAAAAGCAAATATTTATGGATAACCGACTGCCGCCATTTAAACAGCAGATATAACCATACGATACGAAAGCTTAATATTCATGAAGCAAGGGCTATATTCACAGAGGCAAACGTTAAGGGCCGCCCGCTATCCGGAAATATTGAATTACTGAACTGGCTCTATGCATACTGGAAAAAGCCGTTGGTTATAACCTTGGGTGAAGACGGTGCAATTGCCATTGACGACAAGGGCAACGTTCATGAAATTAACGGTGTAAATATAATAGGACAAATGGATACAGTTGGAGCTGGAGATGCCTTTCTTTCAGCCTTTGCACTAAGCCTTGCAACCGGCGGCGAGATGAGTGATGCCCTGAACACAGGCAACCTCGCAGCTGCCGTATCAGTCACAAAGCTGTTCCAAACCGGACACCCTTCAGTTGATGAGATTATAGAAATGGGAAAATCTACCGATTACCGGTACAATCCGGAAATAGCCGCTGACATAAGAAAAGCCGAGTTCCTTGATGGCACATCAATAGAGAAAGTTGGTATTAAGAAAACCGGCTATCCACGGGTAGCAATCTTCGATCATGACGGAACAATCTCAACCCTGCGGCATGGCTGGGAACCGATAATGAAAGAGGTCTGCATGAATGCAATCCTCGGCAGCTCGATAGATCTCGCAAGCATAAAAGAATTAGACAAGGTCAGCAATGCGGTTGATGATATGATAGAAAAAACGACCGGGGTTCAGACAATAATTCAAATGCACCATTTAAGTGAAATGGTGAGGTCCTTTGGCCTGGTACCTGAAAATGAAGTTCTAAGCCCTATTGAATATAAGAAAATATATAATGACAAGCTGCTTGATATGGTTTCAGGTCGTGTCGAATTATTTAAAAAAGGACTGCTCAGTGTCGATGACGTAACCATGAAAGGGGCCTTAACATTTCTTGAACACCTGAAAAAAAGAGGGGTTCTCATCTATCTTGCAAGCGGGACAGACATGTCAGATGTACAGAGGGAAGCTTCCATCTTAGGATATGATAGCTATTTCAATGGAGGGATCTTCGGCTCTGTCGGAAACACCTCAAGCGATCCGAAACGAGGAGTGATTGAGACCATCATTAAAAGCCTTCCCGATGATATCAATGCCGAAGACTGCTATGTTTTCGGTGACGGACCAGTAGAGATGAGAGAGGCTGCAAAGAGAGAGTTCACACGAATTGGAATGGTAAGCGATGAGAGACAAAGATGGGGAATTAATAACGAAAAGCGATCAAGGTTGATTCTCGGCGGAGCTCAGGTCCTCATACCAGACTTTTCCTGGATTCCGAAACTCGCTGCTGACCTTGGATGGGAGGATAAATAATGGATTATTTCGACAGATACAAAATGAACTTTTACCCACTCAAGTCCAGAATGAGCAAGGTTGACATCGTAACATCAAGCATTAACCCCGACAGTAAGCCCGAAACGATCTCCAAAGAGGTTGAGCAAAGAATTAAAACTATCGCAGGTGAAATTAAAGAAGCAAAAGCTAATAATAGATCGGTCATGCTAACCTTTGGTGCACATACAATCAAAAACGGATTAGGCGAGGTCCTCTCAACAATGGCCGAAGAGGGCTGGATAACTCATCTGGCAACAAATGGGGCAGGTGTTATCCATGACTGGGAATTTGCATATCAGGGCCTCAGCTCTGAAGACGTCAGAGACAATGCCCGGGAAGGCAAATTCGGGACCTGGGAAGAAACAGGCTTATTTATCAACCTAGCCCTGATGGATGGAGCATACCGCGGATTAGGATATGGAGAATCCGTTGGAAGCCTGATATCAATGGAAGGAATCGAGGTCCCAACCGAAGAAGAGTTAATGTCTATTGAGACACCCCTTTGGAAGAGGGCTGCTGCTGCTGATTATCTTGAACTAATTCAGGCCGAAAGAATAAAACCGGGCCGGCTTGATGTTAAGCATCCCTTCTCAAAATACAGCATTCAGGCAAGGGCTTTTGAAAATAAAACCCCATTTACCAGTCATCCGATGTTCGGGCATGACATCATCTATACACACAGAGCCAACAGAGGTGCTGCAGTCGGCCGATGCGCCGAGAGAGATTTCCTCTCTTTTGTAGACTCTGTATCCAGACTTGAAGGCGGGGTCTACCTCTCAATTGGCTCTGCGGTGATGTCACCGATGATATTTGAGAAATCAATCTCGATGGCCCGCAATACCGCAGTTCAGGAAGACAGGGAAATACGCGACTGTTCCATACATGTGGTTGATCTTCAGGAAGAGACCTGGGACTGGAACGAGGGAGAGCCGCCGATGGATAATCCAGCCTACTATCTTAGATTCATGAAGACATTTAACAGAATGGGTTGTAGAATTGATTACACAGCCATAGACAACAGAGATTTTCTTCTACATCTATATCAGGAACTGAAAAAAGGGAAGAGTTAATGAATAAACAGAACAAAACCAGATTCTATATAAATGAATTAGTAGGCCGGTATCCTTTACTTGAAGACTGCCGCGGCTCGATTGAACAGGCTGCAGAATTGCTAATCAAAACGTCAGAAAATGAAGGTAAATTCCTCATCTGTGGAAATGGCGGCAGTTCAGCTGATGCTGACCACATAGTCGGCGAATTAATGAAGGGCTTCATTCTCCCAAGACCTCTTACCGCCATGCAGAAGAAATCTCTAAAAGAAACCGATACCGAATTGGGCTCTCTGATGAGTGAACGGCTGCAGCGCGGGATACCGGCAATATCACTGAGCTCCCAAACCGCATTAAACACCGCCTTTTTAAACGATGTAGATCCGGCCCTCCTTTTTGCCCAGCAGGTCATGGGTTTCGGCAAACGCGGTGATACATTATGGGGTTTATCTACATCGGGAAACTCAAAAAATATCGTGGCTGCTGCAGTCGCAGCAAAGTCCAGAGGCTTAAAAACCCTTGCAATGACCGGAAAGAGCAGCAGCCGGCTTTCTGAAATATGTGATGTATGCATACAGGTCAATGAAACTGAAACATACAAGGTTCAGGAACTCCACCTCCCCGTCTATCACAGCTTATGCCTGATTATCGAAGACTTCTTCTTTGCATGAAAGGGCTATGCTGAGACTGGCAAAATCCCCAATCTGCTCCCCAAGGGCTGCCGGAATTACCGAACAGACCTTTCGTGCAGCTGAAAGAGTCTCCATCTCAATCACTGCCTGCGCAGCAGGCGAAAGATACTCTCCGCAACGTGTAAATATTGAACCGATAACAATGCGCTCAGGATTCAGCAGATCAATAAGGATGGATAGCCCCATCCCCAGATGACGGCCGCTGTTTTCAAGGATTTCCAGGGCAACAGCATCACCTTTTGATGCAGCCGCACAAACATCGCGGGCTGTAATATCATTTCCCGGAGGGAGAATGGGCGAGGATTTATGCTTCAGCACCGCTTCGGCCTGCCTGGCAATACCGCCGCCGCTGCAGAAGCCCTCAAAAGAGCCGGCTTTCCCATAACCCATGGGACCGTCATTCTTCAGCCTGATGTGACCTGCCTCACCTGCCATATCATTTGTCCCCGAATAGAGCCTGCCGTCAAGAATGAGACCCGCACCCAGGCCGGTTCCAAAAGTCAGGAAAATCATATTTGAACAACCCTTTCCCGCACCCCATTTCCATTCTGCAAGAGCACAGGCATTGGCATCGTTCTGAATTGCAGCAGGAAGCCCGAATCTAGCCTGCAGCAGACTAACAATCTCAACGTTATCCCAGCCGGGAAGATTCGGCGGGGAAAGTATAACCCCGTCCTTACTGTTTAGGGGACCGCCACAGCTGATACCAATACATTTGACATTTTTTCCTTCCGGTCCGTCTATTATTTTCTGGACATTCGCTGATATCTCCATCAGAGTCTGCTCCGGACCTCCGGATGTGGGAAATTCAATTCTTTCCAGAACTTCAGGAGTTTCATTCCCCAGTACTACAGCACACTTCGTACCGCCGATATCAATTCCAATCAATAAGTCACGCATTCAAATCTCCAAAAAATAAGGTTGCTCTAAACCCGAAAGAGTATAGAGCAACCCCAAAAAAATCTATATAGACTTTGTGATAAGGATCTATTTCACCGTCGTTATTCGTCCTTCAACCTCATAATCAATCGGGGAATGTTTTTTCATAAACCTTGTTACTACATCAAGATCAAGCGGTCCAGCATCATAGGGATCTATTGCCTTCTCCTTCAGAACCTGAAAATCATCACCTCCACCGCGAATATAGTTATTTGCAGCAACCTTGTAAATCCTGTTCGGATCAAGAGGCTCCCAACCGCCGCGGCCGTCTGCAATCATCACTTCTGTAACTCTTCCGCCTGTCTGTGCAGCATAATCGAAGGCGGGTTTAGACGGATCCCAGACCATTTTGGCACCGGCCATCTGCAGGAATCGTCCGGCTCCCTCTTCTACCTGACTTAATCCGTGATCAAACACCTGCCATAGATCGGAACCCTTAATTTCAAAGGTCGCAACAAGGTTGCCGAAGGGAAGAACCTCCATCAGGCCCTGCATTGTAAGCTCTCCTGCTCCTACATCAGCCCTTATACCGCCGGCATTTGTTAACGCCACCTGTACACCGAAGGGACCGACCTCTTCAAGCATGGCATCGGCAATAAGATTCCCGATATTACTTTCTTCAGTTCTTGAGCGGATAAGCTCTGATTTTACGGTTCCGAGAACCTTTCCGGTGAAGGGAGCAAGCTCAACATTCTTAGCATCA
This sequence comes from Spirochaeta sp., assembly GCA_003454605.1. GTDB lineage: Bacteria > Spirochaetota > Spirochaetia > UBA9216 > UBA9216 > Thalassospirochaeta. The sequence goes on from DMKD01000004.1 coordinate 31,212, forward strand.
ACATAGGATTGAATGACAGAGTCGGAAGGTACATCGGCTGTCATCTTAATCGGCGAGCCCCACCAGCTTGATGCAACACCCTCTTCATCGAAGACAACCGTCAGATTACCGAGATATTTGTTATATTCATTAGCCTGAACGATCAGTACTGGTTCTTCGCCTGCTGATTCAACAACTGCGGGGTAATCATCTCCCGTTATAAAGGTGTGCGAATGGCCGCCGACAACGATATCAACACCGTCGAGGGATGCTGCTGCTTCCTTGTCATTCATAAAACCGTTATGACTGAGCATAATTATGACATCTACTCCCATCGCCTCCAGCTCATCTACTACAGGCTGAACCGAATCGACAACATCATTGAACACTACGCCCGGTGCAGGGCTTGAGATGGTCGGGGTAGAAGGAAGGGTTGAGCCCACGATTCCGACTCTTCTGCCGTCAACCCATTTTATCAGATAGGGCTGTATAAATCCGTCAATATCAGGATATCTGCTGAAATCAATATTTGTATTAACTACAGGTGTATCAAGGCCTGTAAGGAATTTTTTCATTCCCTCATTGCCCTTATCAAACTCATGGTTCCCGAGGGTCATGGCATCATAATCTAGCAGATTCATAACATCGCGATCGGCAGTACCCTCGAATACAG
>DMKD01000316.1 GCA_003454605.1 Spirochaeta sp.
CAACTGTGATCATACCGATTATCGTCGGCGGTGCTATGGGACTTCCTACCGAAGAACTTGCACTTCTTATTTCGACAATGTTCTTCTGTGCTGGAATTACAACCCTGATTCAGCAGTCACCTATTGGTAATAAACTGCCGATTCTGCAGGGTGGTACTTTCTCCTTCCTCGGACCCATGTTTGCTATTGTAGGCATGTGTGCAGCAGAAGGGTTCGGTTACGAAATTATGATTCAGCAGGTTTCTGCAGCAGTAATGATTGCATCACTGTTTGAAATTATAATCGGTTACACAGGTCTTATGGGACTCATCAAGAGAGCATTCAGCCCTATCGTTATTGGACCTACAATCGCAATGATTGGTCTTGCGCTTTACGGCGTTGGTGCTCCATGGATGGCCGGAAACTGGACTGTCTCACTGATTACTTTTGCAGCAATTGTAATCTTTTCTCAGGTTATCTCAAGGAAATCAAAAGTGTTCGCACTTTTCCCGATTCTTCTTGCAGTAATTCTCGGCTGGTTAATTGCATGGATCGGTACCGTAACAGGTGCTATTCCTGAAGGCAATCCTGCCAACCTCAAGGGCGGACTCGAGCTTATCGGTTCAGCTCCTGTTTTCTGGATCAAACCTATGATTCCGTTTAAATGGGGTTTTCCTTCATTTAACGCAATAACTGTTGCGGGTGCACTCGGTATGCTTGCCGGTTACATCGGTTCAATGATTGAATCAGTAGGTGATTACTATTCATGTGCAAGAATTGCAGAAGCTCCGGTTCCGACAGCAAAAATTATATCCAGGGGTATAGGTGCTGAAGGTCTCGGTTGTTTAATTGCATCAATCTTCCAGACATGTAACGGTACAACTTCTTACTCAGAAAACATCGGTTCAATCGGTCTTACAAGAGTAGCAAGTCGCCGTGTTATCCGCGCAGCAGGTATTATCCTCATCGTACTTCCTTTCTTTGGTAAGTTCGGAATGGTTCTCGCAACTATGCCTCAGCCGATTGTAGGTGCGCTCTTCTTTGCTATGTTCGGTCTTATTGCAGCAACTGGTCTTTCCAACCTTCAGTTCACAAACCTGAACAATGCAAGAAACCTTTTTATCATTGGTGTAGGGTTCTTCGCTGGTCTTACTGTTCCTGCTCATTTTAATTCAGCATCAATGGTAGCTGGCGATCCCGGCAGTGCACAGTTTGTAATCACAAACATCTTCCAGACTATCTTTACAACAGGTATGGCAGTTACAGCAATCATTACCATGATTCTTGACAATACCCTTCCTGGTGCAACTAGAGAAGAAAGAGGACTTACCGTTTGGGAAGCCTCTGCAAGTGATGAAGCATGGGAAAAAGCAGAAGCCGAATGGGCAGCAATTCCCGTTGGACAGGCTAACTGGCACGTTCTCAACAACTAAACTACAGTTAATTTACCAACAACTGTATAGGGATGCTGAACGGCTGCAACGCCGGACGGCATCCTTTTTATTATTTTCCATATGGAGAAAATTTTGAAGAATAGCAAACATCTTGTTTTTTACATCATACTCGCAGTACTCATGCTTATTGATGTATATTCCATCTTTAATGCTGGAAACCCTAATTCAATTACCCGTAATATTGTCCCTGATCCGGGTTGGGATTTTCTTATTACTGCAATTATTTCACTCATGATAGTTGTCACTGTCATGATAATGAATAGTTTTAATAAGGTAACTGATGATCCCGTTTATCTTTCTCTGCTCGACAACAGGGTTTACATTGACAAACTCCGCGAAAAAGGTAAAAGCGATCAGGAAATTGCCTTATCTTTCAGCAATAAGTTGAATGAAAGTAATCTTGGAAAAAAAATAGCTTATAGAAAAGCAATAAAATATCTTAAGAGGCTCTAATGGAATCCTTTGTAAACCTTTCACCTGTTGCCCTGGGGGTAGTAATCTTCGGTATCGTTCTGCTTATGGCATTTATTCGATACATCGAATCACAGCGCCTGTCAAAAAAGTATCCAGATGATGAAATTATCCTTGCTTCGTTCGGCGTAACCTGGTTCGGGCAGGAGAGTAAAATTGACAAACCTATACGGAAAACCGGTGCAATTGCTCTTGTAAAAAACGGTATCTATTATCGTTCCCGCTTTAGCGGATTAGAGACGTTTATTCCCGGCAATTCAATAAAAACAATCGGCACAACCGACTTTTTTTGTGACAAACCACTTAACGACACGGTTGTTCAGATAGCATTCAAAAATGACGAAGGCGAACTCGACAGAATGGCTTTCCGAATCCCTTCACCTGCTAAATGGATACTCCTGCTTCAAAAAACCCTCTTAAATAAATAATTATAATTTAATCAGGTGCTGCATGAAGCTTATTTTAGCAGCACTATTACATCAAAACATTGGTATTTTTTGTTTAAAAATTGTTAAAAATAAATGTTTACGCAACCAAAAACAAATGCTATCATCTCCTTGTTAAATTATCCTTTTTGAAGGATTAGTCTTAAATAGGGTTGACAATAATCCCTATTTAAGTAGGGTTTTTAGATAATACTTACATAGTTTTTCGCGGGGGGAGTCATCGATGGGTAACAATGAAAAGTTACAGGAATTTAAAGAAGTTAAAGCAAAAATGCTTAAAGGCGGAGGCGAAGCCCGAATCAAAGCTCAGCATGATAAGGGGAAATTTACCGCACGCGAACGCATAGAAGGCTTGACGGATGAAGGCTCATTCATCGAAAGTCAGGCATATATTAAAGGACGAACTACCGAGTTCGGTATGGATAAAAAACGCTTCGCCGGCGACGGTGTTGTAACCGGAAGCGGTAAAATTAACGGTAAGCAGGTTTTTATCTCTTCACAGGATTTTACAGTCCTGGGCGGTTCACTCGGAGAAATGCATGCGGAAAAAATTGCCGAGGCTCAGAATCTCGCTTTAAAAACCGGCTCACCATTTATTCAGGTAAATGACTCGGGCGGAGCAAGAATTCAGGAGGGGATCCTCGCTCTTAACGGATATGCCAAGATATTCAGAAATAATACCCTTTCATCGGGTGTAATTCCTCAGTTTTCAGTAATTTTAGGTCCTTGTGCCGGCGGTGCTGTTTATTCCCCGGCTATTACTGACTTCATCTTCATGATTGACGGCAAAAGTCACATGTACATCACAGGTCCTGATGTAATCAAGGCGGTAACCGGTGAAATCATATCTCATGAAGATCTCGGCGGTGCTTCAGCACATTGTGCTAAAAGCGGTAACGCTCATTTCCATTTTGAGACCGAAGAAGATTGTTTTTACTTTATCAGAGCTTTAATGGATTACCTTCCGTCAAACAATCAGGAACAACCCCCAATCACTGAAACAGGTGATCCTGCTGATCGTAAATCCAATGTCATGTCGATCATTCCTGATGTTCAGACAAAACCATATGATGTTCGTGACATCATTAACGAGGTCTTTGACAATGGTTCATTTCTTGAGGTACACAAAGACTTTGCAAAAAGCATTGTAGTTGGTTTTGCCAAGCTTAACGGAAGGACAGTTGGTTTATTTGCAAATCAGCCGGGATTCATGGCAGCAGTTCTCGACATCAACTCATCTGACAAGGGAGCAAGGTTCTTGAGATTCTGCGACTCATTCAACATACCAATCATATCACTTGTTGATGTTCCCGGTTACCTGCCGGGCATAGCTCAGGAGCACGGCGGCATTATCAGACACGGCGCCAAACTTTTATACGCAATTGCTGAGGCAACTGTTCCAAAGATCTCTCTGATTATCAGAAAATCCTACGGCGGCTCAATGATTGCAATGTCATCCAAGTCTCTGGGTTACGACAGAGTACTCGCCTATCCTACTGCCGAGATTGCAGTGATGGGTGCAGAAGGCGCAGCTAACGTAATATCACGTAAGGAAATCAAAGCAGCTGATGATCCTGCCATAAAACGGGCAGAAAAAATCGCTGAATTCCAGCAGGAGTTTATGAATCCCTATGTTGCAGCAGGTTACGGACTTGTTGATGATATTATAGATCCGGATTTCACCCGAATTGAGCTTATCAGAGCTCTTGAGATGAATGTCTGCAAGCGTGAAGAGCGACCAGTAAAAAAACACGGTAATATACCGTTATAAGAGGAAATGGAGAAAATTATGCAGGAACAATTCAGTTATAGTTTAATGGCTTCGGCTCTCGGTATCCTAATCGTATTTACGATACTGGTATTACTGAGCGGCCTGATGATACTAATCAGAAAATTATCTGATGATAGACCTGAAAAGAAGGTTAAAAGTGCACCAGCTCAGACATTCTCTAAATCGACGGAACTTTCTACTTCGCAGAATGCACTTCCTCTTCCTGTTTTAGTGGCAGCTGCTGCGGAAGGAATGAGCACTGTATATACAGGCACAGATTGGCTTATTGCAGCCGTCGCGGCCTATTTTGCATCTGAGGATGACAATGCTTCAGGGCCATCGGCCGCAGCATGGACATCAACTTATATCAAATATGACCCTTGGGTCGCAAACAATAAATTATCCAAAATAGTACCAGGAGTATAATAGTTATGAGTAAGAACATTCAATTTCAGTATGACGGCGCATTATATGACATTAACGTTGCAAGAAGCGGCAACGTTCTTAATATCGAACATCAGGGTCAGACATATGTAGTAAGCCTGGCGGCACCTGTCGGCGGTGTTGCCGCGCCTGCACCGGCGGCACCTGTAGCCCCTGCTCCTGTAGCACCTGCGGCGCCCGCCGCACCTGCTGCACCTGTAGCTCCTTCTGCACCGGCGGCACCCGCCTCTCCTGTAAGCACCGGCGGAGCAACTGAAAAAGCAGCAATTACCGGAACCATCAAGGACATCAAGGTTTCGCAGGGAGCTGCAGTTAAATCAGGTGATCTTCTAATCATCATGGAAGCTATGAAGATGGATATTGAGGTTTTTGCAACCCATACTGGTTCAGTAACTGCAATACACGTAGCAGCAGGCACTAATGTCACTGAAGGCCAGCCGCTTCTCGACATCAGCTAACGGAGGCTCTTTGTGAGTTTTTTCGAATTATTTAAGAGTTTTCTCGACAGCACATCCTTTGCTGCAATTACCTGGCAGAACCTGGTAATGATCGGCATTGGCGCCCTGTTGATTTATCTTGCCATAGCTAAGCAATACGAGCCTCTTCTGCTTATTCCAATCGGTTTCGGTGCAATTCTTGTTAACCTTCCGATGACAGGGATACTGGATGAAGGCGGACTTCTGTACTACTTCTACTATGGAATCAAGCTTGGAATCTTCCCTCCCATTATCTTTATGGGAATCGGGGCAATGACCGACTTCGGACCACTTCTCGGCAAACCGCAGACCTTCCTTTTGGGAGCTGCTGCCCAGCTGGGAATATTTGCTACCCTACTGGGAGCAAAAGCGCTTGGGACTATTCCCCTCCTGGCAGCTAATGATCTTGGATTCAACTTTGCCGAAGCATGTTCAATCGCGATTATCGGAGGTGCAGACGGACCGACGGCAATCTATCTGACGTCGAAGCTTGCGTCACACCTGCTTGGACCAATTGCGGTTGCCGCTTACACCTATATGGCGCTCGTACCGATTATTCAGCCGCCGATTATCCGCGCGCTGACAACCAAGGAAGAACGCCTTATAAGAATGGCCGACCCCAAACCGGTCTCCAAGCGGACAAAGATTCTGTTTCCGATTATCACAACAATCGTTACAGCTATTCTTATTCCTGCTTCAGCGCCGCTTATCGGTATGCTGATGCTTGGGAACCTGTTCAAGGAATGCGGAGTAACTGAGCGGCTTTCAAAGACAGCCCAGAATGAGCTCATCAATATCGTTACGATTTTTCTGGGTATTTCGGTTGGTTCGAAAATGTCTGCCGAGCATTTTCTCAACTTGCAGACAATTTTTATCATTGTTCTCGGAAGTATTGCCTTCGGTATCGGTACCGGCGGCGGTGTTATCCTTGGAAAGATAATGTGCAGACTATCCGGCGGAAAGATCAACCCGATGATTGGCGCTGCAGGAGTATCTGCTGTTCCGATGGCCGCGCGTGTAGTTCAGAAGGTAGGTCAGCAGGAAGATCCCGGCAACTTCCTTCTAATGAATGCTATGGGACCAAATGTAGCCGGAGTCATCGGCTCTGCTATTGCTGCAGGCGTTCTACTCTCATTAAACTAAACTAATAATATATATATTATGAGCCCTGTTCGATTGAGCAGGGCTTTTTTAATTTATAACCTAAAAACTATAACCCACCGCTATTAAAAACCCTGAATTAAGAGCCCTTCTATAACCGCCGTAATTTATTTCATCTTCAGGTGTGAAAGACAAAGCCGGTATAACCGAAATTGGAAAACGTATCTCATACAGCAGTCTGCCTTGCCTGGATCCCGCCGAAAACAGCAGGCCGGCGTCATGCCGCCTCATTTCTGTTATAAGTTCTTCATCGCCGATAGACATATTTCCGCGGCTGTTCCATTCTGTTCCCGGAACATTAAAATTATATGTTCCGCCAAGGCAATAACCGTAGTATCCTCCAGCCCCCAGCCAGGCACTGTTCGTTCCGACAGAAAAACTTTTCTTAACCCAGACGGGAAACTCCAGATAATGGAATCTCCATTTCAAACTGCCGTCCGAGGCGTCAAGCGACGCCCCTTTTCCGTTATAACCTGCTTCAAACACTATAGCAAAGTCTTCTGATACATTTACAGCGGCGCCGGCCCAGGCAGCTCCCTGAATTGTAAACATGGTAAGGCTGTTCCAGCTGTTATCTTCAAGCCAGAAATAACTTGGAAGAGATAGTGCAGCTTTAAACTCAAATTCAAGCAGGAGCTGATGCTCAACATCCTCACTGCTCTGAGAAAAGACCTCAAAGGAAGCAGAAAATAGTAAAATAATTAAAAAGAGTTTGATTACATTTTTCATTTAAACAGGATAAATCGACTTTTATCTGCAGTCAAGGGTACTTCTCCTGCTCGTTCAGGATATATTCAAAAAATGAATTGTCAGATTATTAAACTCTGGGAGCTTTGGCCGGATCCAGCGGTTTGCCGTCTTTATAAACGAAGAAGAATGCATCGGCTTTATCCGGCTGACCGCCGAGAATTCCAATTATGCTTCCCGGTTTAACGTAATCACCAACCCTGACATTTGTAGTCTCATTTCCGCCGTAACCGTATACCAGACCGTTTTTACCTTCAACAAGGACAAGTTTCTTAAAAATTCCGTACTCTGATGCCCAGACAACAGTACCGCCCGCAACTGATACGACGTCATCTCCCGGCAGTCCGGCGATCTGAATACCTCTGAGCTTTCCGGTAAGCTCTGTTCTGCTGCCTGAATGAGGCCACTGCTGCGAAGCAGAAGTCACATTCCCGGCTTGAACCGTTGCCGCCGCCTGTACAAGATGCTCACCCGCAGTAGATCCTGACTCTGCAGAACTTTTTTCCACGATATTTTGTGTTAAATCTACCGGAATATGCAGAAACTGTCCCTGTTTCAGGATGGAGCCTTCAACAAAATTATTCAGACTCCTCAGTTCATCAACAGATGTATTATGTTCTCTAGCAATACTATAGAGCGTATCTCCTTTCTGAACTGTATATCCGCCGGGTATCATTATTGTCATACCGGGGTACAGCTTTGAAGGATCGGTTATGTTATTGAAACTTTTAAGGCTTTCAATTTTAATATTATAATGCCTGCTTATACTGTATAGGGTGTCACCCTTCTCTATCGTATAGCTTGGATTCTGGGCGGCCGCTGTAACGGTGAATATCATTGTGTAAATTGCAAAAATCCAGAGTAATTTCTTCATCGTATTTTCATATTCGGCGTCAGGAGTATTAAACTAAAAAGGTAAAAATAATTTTGATAACTTATTGACAGTTTTTTTGTTGTTGGATATATTACAGCTACCTTAGGGGGCGTGGCGAAGCCGGTTATCGCGCCGGCCTGTCAAGCCGGAGATCGCGGGTTCAATCCCCGTCGCTCCCGTAGCCCTTGGAACAGAAGTTATAACTTCCGTTCCAAGGGTTTTTTATTTTACCCTGTTTACGGGCTGTGGCGCAGGGGGAGCGCGCGCCGTTCGGGACGGCGAGGCCGGTGGTTCAAATCCACTCAGCCCGAATTGTGTTTGAAAAAAGAGTTCTGTTTTCAGAACTCTTTTTTTTTCACCAATTCATCCAGTGGGCCATGGCACTCCGCCATGGTCCACTCAGCATTCAATTGCTTTGATGATATTTGTGGATTTGAACTGAAACTTCGACGCGACGAGAGGAGCGTAATTTTGCATGGATGCAAAATTAGAAGTTGAGGCGGGTTGTAGGGAGCCGAAGGACTCGGCGACTGAAAACCAAATCCACTCAGCCCGATAGAAAAAAGACCATACTGGTTTTCCAGTGTGGTCTTTTTTTTCTTTGATGAGTGGATTTGAACCGAGTGAGCGCCGAGCGATGGGGTTAGAGCTCTCTTCTGCGTCAGGAATTGCAGCGGAAACGGGCCGGCGGTTTCGGCGGAGGGGACGGAGCCGGGAATAAACCGACGGGTTGCCCGTTATAGCGGAAAGTCCGGTTCGGCGGCATTTAATTGCCGCCGGAGACGCCCTGACTCTAAGTTCAGCTTTATTCGCTTCCGTTGACAGAATAGGCCTGTCATGATAATGTTTGCTGTCAGAATTTTACTGCATATTTTTTACTTAAGGAATTCATAATGGCATCTAGAAATCAACGCCGCAATCATCAGAAACATGCAAATGAGAATACAGAGATACTTCAGAAGAAGCGTAAGAGCAATCCAGTGATGTGGGTTATAAGTATAGTTATACTTGTAGTTATCGTAGTTACTTTTATAGGTGCTCCATTGGCTAGTAAAAACAGAGCAAGCGGCAACATGGTTTTCGGTTCATACGACGGAGAAGAAATTGCTTATTACGACGGTTCATATTTTTCCGATCAGGTTAACTCGATTGCCGACAACTACCGCGATCAGATGAATGATAGTAATGCATATTTCATCCAGTTTCAGGTGTGGCGTTCTGCATTCGACAATGCAGTTTACCGTACTGCGGCAATCAAAGAGCTCAAAAACAGCGGATTGATTGTCTCAAGCAGTTCGGTTGACGAATCTATTGTTCTCCACGGTCCCTATATGGAAAACGGTCAGTTCAGCGAAAATCTTTATTCTCAGAGTTCAAACACTGAAAAAAAGTACATCCGCAGCAGATTTGAAGATGATTTATACTTCAGCAGATTTGCAAACGATATCAATTCCAATCCTGTAAATGAGAACGAAGAAAAGTTTTTTCAGGACATCGCCTCAGCTGAGAAGACTTTTCGATATGCGACATTTCCCTTCTCTTCTTTCCCTGCCGACAAGATTGCGGAATACGGCAGCGACAATGCCGACCTTTTCCGTTCAATCGTTATCAGCAAGATTACTGTAAAAAGCAGCGAAAAGGATGCAGAGCAGATTTACAGCAAGCTTGAAGAGACACCGGGCATGTTTGCCGAATTGGCCAAAACACAGTCATCAGACCCCTACGCCGATAAGGGGGGTGAAATGGGTTCAAGATATTATTACGAGCTTAAAAACATCATAAATGACGATGAAGCACTTGATGAGGTTTTTGCTCTTAAGGCAGAGGAGATAAGCGGCATCATAGAGGATGACGGCAGCTGGGTAATTTACCGATGCGACAAGACTCCGGAATATGCCGATATGTCACGGGAAGCGGATACTGACGTGGTAAAGGATTACATGGAACTCTACGCGAAGGGTGTTATTGAAGACTACCTCGTGAGTGAAGCTGATAATTTTGCCGATTTTGCCCGCCTTGAGGGCTTTGAAAAAGCGGCTGCTGACTCAGCGCTGGCTATCCACAAAACCAACGCATTTCCTATTATTTATGGTAATCCTTCGGTAAATTATTACAACCAGAATATTCCTGTCTATACACAGCCGACTGTGGAGGATGATGATAGTCTAAACGGAGTTTCATCTAATGAGTACTTTCTTAAAACTATTGATAATCTTTCTGATGAAGAGGTCTCAAAGGCTCTTATTCTCAACGACAACATAATTGTAATGCAGCTTATTGACGAGGCTGTAAAGGATTCCGAAGAACTTCAGTCTGTCTCCTCACTCGTCAGTTATGCTTCGCAGAACTGGCTCGGCAGTCAGTTTGAAGAGTTTATCTATCAGTCGGATAAATTCGAAGATAATTTTGCTGAGGTCTTCACCCAGATTTTTTCTTCTAATTAGAAATGCTCGGTAAGTCATCTGTTGAAGTTAGACAGGGCCCTCAGGGAGCCAATATAAGCTTCAATGGAAGGCTTCTCTATTCTGCCTCATCTACGCCTGAAAAACGCCTCAGGAGCCTTCCTGAGGCGTCTGAGGCCCTTTACGTCCTTATTTCGCCATTACTGTTCCATGGTACTAACAAGCTTATTTCAATGCTTCCTGTGGGTTCAGACATCATTGCTGTGGAACATGATCCGGAAATTTACAGACAGACGTCTGACTATCATCAAAGTTCAGCTTTAAAAGAACAGGACTATATCCTGGTCGATTCAAGCTCGGCAGATATGCTGGCTGAATACATTATAAAACTTCGCTGCAGAAAAATAATCACAGTTAAACTCAACCTCGGATATATGATAAACCGCAGGTTCTATGATGAGCTTATACAAAACACGGAGTCATTTCTTTCCAATTTCTGGAAAAACAGAATGACCACTATACATATGGGCCGCTTATGGTGCCGTAATATTATTCTTAATACCCCCCGAATAAGCAATGCCTCATTCATTTCTAATCTTAAAACTGATAAACCGGTCATCAGCCTGGGTGCCGGGGAATCACTTGAGGAGAATATTCCTTTTATAAAGAAGAACAGGGAAAGATTTTTTTTAACGGCCGCCGATACGGCTGTTACGAGTCTGCTTCTTAACGGGATAAGGCCGGATCTTGTGATCGCGCTTGAATCGCAACATGCAAATCTTTACGATTTCTATGAGGATGATTCATTCGATCTTCCTGTTGCAGCTGATCTCACATCATCACCCGAATTACTGCGGAAATTGCGGGGCCCCCTGTATTTCTATATTTCAGAATTTGATTATTCGATAATCTTCAAACTTCTTGATAATTCAGGACTTCTCCCCCCCCTGCTTCCGCCGCTTGGCTCGGTGGGTATTACATCACTATTGATATCACTGTTGCTGACTGACAACTGGGTTCTTTTTTCCGGTCTCGATTTCTCATTTATACCCGATAAGTATCATGCACAGGGCGCCCCTTCTCACATCATCAGTCAGCTTAATGAGAGCAGATTGCAGAAAACTGGTTTTTTTCACTCTGCCTACAGTGTAAAAAGAACGAAGGAAACTGATAAATCGGGTCGTATTGTGTATACCGATCTGGTGATGAAATCCTATGCAGAGACATTGAGCCGGCTCATTACAGATTCCGGCAGAACCATAGATCTCGGTAAATACGGTTTAGAAAATCCGGCGCCTGCCTACTCTGAAGACCAGCTTTTCGAAATTCTTTGTTCTAAACCTGCGGACGGTTCCGAACTGCTGAATAGAAATAGAGAAATGAGCAAAAAGCCATTCTGTTCACCCTCGGACTTTCTAAAAACGGAAGCCGGCAAATTAGAACGGGCTATCTCGGAAGTCGTTGAATTTCAAAATTACAGAGATGAGAAGAGTGTCCTGCCTGAGGAGACCTTAATACTTATTAATGAGCTTGATTATACCTGGCTGTTTTTCCCGGATAAAAATCCGCTGCCCTCCTCGGACAGCAGCTTTCTCAGACGATTCTTATTTTCTGCGTCATGGTTCTCTAGTCAGATTTCACATGCTTCGGCGCTAATTAATCCTCAGTCTTAAGCACGGACAGGAAGGCTTTCTGCGGCAGTTCTACATTACCGACCATCTTCATACGCTTCTTTCCCTCTTTCTGCTTCTCAAGAAGCTTGCGCTTTCTCGAGATATCTCCGCCGTAGCATTTCGCAGTAACGTCCTTTCGTAGGGCGGATATCGTTTCACGCGCTATTATCTGGGAGCCTATTGAGCCCTGCAGAGCGATCTTAAACTGATGCCTTGGAATCTCTTCTTTCAGCTTTCTGCATGCGAGTCTTGCTCTTGCAGTTGCACTGTCACGGAAAACAAGCTGCGACAGGGCGTCGACTTTGTCGCCGTTTATAAGAATCTCAAGTTTTACAAGGTTGGTTGCTCTGTAGTCGATCATTTCATAATCGAATGATGCATAGCCCCTGCTTACTGATTTTAATCTGTCGTAAAACTCAAAGAGAACATCTGCAAGCGGCATTTCATAGATAAGCTCTACGCGTTTTTCATCGAGGTAATTGAGTGAGGTCTGCACGCCGCGCTTTTCGAGGCAAAGATTTATAATTGGACCGATATACTCTTGAGGACATATGATCTCTGCCCTTATAAACGGTTCTTCTGTTGATTCAATCTTTACCGGATCCGGATATTCAGAAGGATTATCTATTACGACTTTCTCACCCGTATTCATTTCAATTTTATATGCTACCGAGGGTGCTGTTAATACGATAGATAGACCGAATTCCCGCTCAAGACGCTCCTGAACGACTTCAAGATGAAGCAGTCCCAGAAATCCGCATCTAAAACCGAAACCCAATGCTACCGATGCATCTTTTTCATATACCAGGGAAGCATCATTAAGCTTCAGTTTTTCCATCGAATTGAGAAGTTCGTTGTAATCGTTAGAATCTACAGGGTAGATTGATGAGAAAACTACTGGTTTAACCTCACGGAAACCGTCCAGCGCTTCATTACAGGGTTTTGCTGCATTAGTAACCGTATCACCTACCCTGATATCAGAAATTGTTTTAATTCCGGCTATAAAATAGCCGACATCACCGGCTGACAGCTTGTCCGTCTTATCGAGAACAACCCTGAAAACACCTGCTTCCTCTACCTTGTACGCCGCACCGCTCGACCATAATTTTATCGTATCACCAGCCTTGAGTTCACCTTCAAATACTCTTATATGCACGATAACGCCCCTGTACGCGTCGTAGTGGGAGTCAAATATCAATGCCCTCAAGGGCTCTTTTTTATCCCCTTCAGGCGGTGGGATGAACTCTACAATGGCGTCGAACAGCTCGGCCACCCCATCTCCGGTTTTTGCCGAAACAAGGCTTACCATACCAGAATCAAGTCCGAGTTCATTATCAATCTGATGTTTCACCATTGGGATATCAGCGCTCGGGAGATCTATTTTGTTAATAACCGGAATTATCTCAAGGTCATACTCCAGAGCCATATACAGGTTTGCAAGGGTCTGAGCTTCTACGCCCTGACTTGCATCAATCAGCAGCAGAGCTCCCTCACAGGACGAGATAGCTCTGGACACCTCATAGGCGAAGTCCACGTGGCCCGGAGTATCAACAAGATTAAGTGTATAATCGGTACCGTCTTTTGACTTATACGGTATTGTAACTGCCTGTGATTTGATGGTTATTCCGCGCTCACGCTCGATATCCATGCTGTCCAGAATCTGGTCTTTGTAATCCCGTTCTGAAATTATCATCGCTTTTTCAATAAAACGATCAGCGAGAGTTGATTTTCCATGATCTATATGTGCAATTATACAGAAATTTCTGATATTCTTGGGTGCGCTCATCTATGTGCGGTTCTCCTTGAGCCGGTTCTGTAGTTGATTAAAATTGAGGTTGTCCCGCAACCCGGTTGGTTGCTCGAAGCCTCAATTATATGCTTATATTATAACTATTCAGTAAGAAATTTCAAGCTATCGCAGGTTCTGCGTCATCTGCCATTCTACTGCCCGCTGAATCAGCTCAACGCTGTCTTTCAGCTGAAGTTTAATCTTCAGATGCGATTTATATGTTTCGATTGTTTTTACACTGAGTTTCAGCTGTTCAGCAATAATCCTGGTTTTCACTCCATTTCCTATCATCTGAAACACCTCAAGCTCTCTATCGCTTAGAATATCGATTGGATTTAAGTTGGCTGCGTTACGGCCGGAAGTCATTATCTCCAGCATTCTGGACTGCATTTTAGAGCTTAAATATATTTCGCCTCCTGCAACCTTCCTTACGGCGGTAATTATATCATCAACTGCCTCTGCCTTCATTATGAAGCCTTTGGCACCGGCGCGCAGAACCCGCTCGGCATATATTTCTTCATCATGAAGCGAAACTACGAGGACCCTGACATCGGGGCAGATTACCTGCAGGTCCTTGATCAGCTCAATTCCGCTGCTCTCCTTCAGGGAGAGATCAACCATCGCGAGATCCGGCTTTTCGGATTTTATTAATTCAACAGCTTCCACGGCTGTTTCCGCGGTACCCACAACATTGAAATCTTCTTCACTGTCTATCAGTTTTCTAAATCCTTCCCGCACAATTGGATGATCATCGACAATTACAATTTTTTTCATTTCAATCCCTTACCATTTTCTTAAATTAATGTGACACTTCATACATTGCTCAGTGATCTTACTGTATTCCTGTAGTGCTTGTCTTGGATCACCATCTTCAAAACGTTTCATAAT
>DMKD01000145.1 GCA_003454605.1 Spirochaeta sp.
TGGTGGAATTGGTAGACACGCCGGTTTTAGGAGCCGGTGCTTCGGCGTAAGGGTTCAAGTCCCTTCTCTCGCATATCATTTAGATATGTGCTCTCAGGCACTGATACTACAACAAGCGGGAGTAGCTCAGCGGTAGAGCTCCACCTTGCCAAGGTGGATGTCGCGGGTTCAATTCCCGTCTCCCGCTCTACTAAAGGCGATTTTGGGTTTTCCCTTAATCGCCCTTTTTTTCATATGAGACAAATACAAAATTTGTTATTTTGTATTTGTCTTTAGAGTAATTCTTCCGAATTACTCTGATTTAGTCTAAAGTAGATTTTAAAAATTCCTGATTTTTAAAATCTTTTGTTAACGAAGCCGAGGATGGCTATAAAACTACATTCCACCGTACGACGGAAAACTAAACGAGGATTATACAATGATCGTAAACAAGAATCTAGAAAATCTTGAAAATTCATCTGTAAGACTGACTGTTACAGTTGGCAAAGACGCGGTAAATAAAGAATACAACGACCTGCTTAGCAAATATGCAAAGTCCGCTCATATTAAGGGTTTCAGAAAGGGAAAAGCTCCTGCTAATGTTCTCGAACAGAAGTTCGGGGACTCAATCAGAGGCGAAGCGACAATGAACCTTATGGAGAATAGTCTCAAAGAAGCATATGAAGATGTGGAAAAAAAGCCCCTCCCCTATGCTACACCGTCTCTCCAGGAAGATGACGGCGAAGTTCTCATTGAGCTTGATAAAGATTTCACCTTTGCTGTGACCTACGACACAATGCCCGAAGTAAATATCGGCGAATACAAAGGAATCGAAATCGAAACACCTGTCTGTAAGATCGGTAAAAAAGATATTGACCGTGAACTTGCAACCCTTCAGGAGCAGAATGCCACCGTAGTTGAAAAACCGGAAGGTAAGGCTGAGAAGGACGATATTGTAAATATCGACTACTGTGAACTTGACGCCGAGGGCAATGAAGTAGAAGACGGAAAAAGGGAAGATTTCGTTTTCACAATCGGAACCGGATACAATGTATATAAACTTGATGATGATATCATCGGCATGGCAGCAGGTGATGAGAAAAACATTGAGAAAGAATACGCTGAAGACGACAGCGACAAGAGCCTCGCCGGCCAGAAAAAAATAATCAAGGTTAAGCTTAACAGTCTCAAGGTTAAAGATCTCCCTGAACTCGACGATGATCTCGCACAGGACATAAGCGATGAGTACAAAGACCTAAAGGCCTTGAAAGCTTCAATCAAGAAGAGACTTACCGAAAGTGCTGAAAGCACCATCAAAGAGAAGAACAAACAGGCCGTGATGGACATCATCATCGAAAAATCTGAAATCGATGTTCCAGCCACAATGATTCAGGCAGAAATGGAACAGTCCTGGAATCAGTTCATCTCACAGTCAAGAATGCCGGAAGAACAGGTACTTCAGATTGTAGAAGCACAGGGAAAAACAAAAAATGATATGCTTGAAGAATGGAAGCCTTCTGCTGAAAAGAATGTTAAATCATACCTCATCTCAGAAAAACTGATCGCAGATGAAAAAATTGAGGTCAGTGACGAAGAAGTTGATGAAGAGCTTAAAAAGCAGGCTGAAACAGCCGGAATGAGCTATGAAGATACTAAAAACTACTTCGAACAGAACGAAATGTCCTTCTACCTCAAAAACGATATAAGCAACAGGAAACTTTTTGATTTACTGCTTGAGTCTGCCGAGATCAAAGAAGGCGCTAAAAAAGATTATCTGGACTTGATGCAGAATAAGGAGTAAATTATCAGCATGAACGAGAAGATGAACAGCCTTGTGCCCGTTGTTATTGAACAAACCGGCGTTGGAGAACGCTCATACGATATTTACTCACGACTGCTGAAGGACAGAATTATCTTTGTCGACGGCGAGATCAACGACCTTACCGCCGACCTGGTAGTAGCCCAGCTTCTATTCCTGGAATCACAGGACCCGGAGCGGGATATAAGCATTTACATAAATTCACCCGGCGGTTCAGTTACAGCCGGGCTGGCTATATATGATACAATACAGCATATTAAATCCGATGTTCAGACAATATGTCTTGGACAGGCGGCGTCAATGGGTGCTCTGCTGCTCACATGCGGTACCGCAGGTAAAAGACTCGCCCTCCCTTCAGCGAGGGTAATGATTCACCAGCCATGGGGCGGTGTTCAGGGACAAGCAACTGATATCGGTATTCAGGCAAAAGAAATTGTCAGACTTAAAAAAATGACCATCGATTATTTTGCACACCACACAGGCAAAAGCATAAAAGAAATAGCCTCAGATCTTGAGCGGGATTTCTTTATGTCAGCAGGCGATGCCGTAAAATACGGGATTGTAGACAAAGTGCTTGCAAGAGGGGAAAATGGCTCGAAATAAATCGGAAAATAACAAAGTCTGCTCTTTCTGCGGAAAAAGCGCTGATGCGGCACGGAAGCTGATCGCCGGTCCCGGAGTCTACATCTGTGACGACTGCGTCTATGTCTGCAAGAAGATCCTTGAAGAGGAAGAAGATATTCTCACCGGAGAATACCTTGAAGAGGTTCCCAAACCACAGGACATTAAAGACTACCTTGATCAATACATCATCGGACAGGAAACGGCCAAGAAGGTTCTGTCAGTTGCCGTATACAACCACTACAAGAGAATTACCCAGAACTCGAAACTCGATAAAGATGTTGAACTTGAGAAATCAAACGTTCTGCTTATCGGTCCTACAGGAACGGGTAAAACCCTTCTGGCAAAAACACTTGCCGCAAAGCTGAAAGTACCCTTTGCCATAGCTGATGCAACAACATTGACCGAAGCCGGTTATGTTGGTGAAGATGTTGAAAATATTCTGCTCAAACTTATCCAGAATGCAGGCAATAATATTGCAGCAGCTGAAAAAGGCATCATCTACATCGATGAAATCGACAAGATCTCCCGGAAGGGCGAAAACGTATCTATTACACGTGATGTATCAGGTGAAGGTGTTCAGCAGGCTCTGTTGAAGATTATCGAAGGCACAGAAGCTTCAGTACCCCCTCAGGGCGGACGGAAGCATCCAAACCAGGAAATGCTCAAGATTGACACGAAGAATATTCTGTTTATCTGTGGTGGTGCATTCGTGGGGCTCGATAAGGTTATTGAGAACAGAATCTCACAGCATCCGATGGGTTTCGGAGCTGACGTAAAACCAAGTGGAGAAAAAGACCTTGTAAGGCTCTACGAGAATCTCCTTCCGGATGATCTTGTAAAGTTCGGTCTCATCCCCGAGTTCATCGGGCGTCTGCCAATCAATGTTACACTTTCCACCCTTGAAGTAGATAGCCTTATGAGGATAATAACCGAACCGCGGAACTCAATCATCAGACAGTACAAGGCACTGCTTGAACTTGATGAGGTTGATCTCGAGTTCGAAGACTCCGCCATTGAAGCCATCGCCAAGCTCGCTGTGAAGAGAAAGACCGGTGCCAGGGGCCTTAGAGCAATTGTCGAAACAATGATGATAGATATAATGTTTGACCTGCCGTCCATTGAGGGCGAAAAACAGATTCGCATTAATTCGGACGTCGTTAACAACAAGGAAAAACCTGAAATCACATTTTCAAAAAAATCCGCATGAAATTAGTACCTTCCAGACTTAAAAACGACAAGCGGGAGCTTCCGCTTGTTGCTTTAAAAGATTTAGTTATACTTCCATATATGGTTACCCCCTTCTTCACCGGAAGGGAAAGTACCATTCATGCTATAGATGCGGCGATGTCTTCCGACCGTATGATCTTCGTCTCATGTCAGCTCAATGAAAATGAAGAGCCCGGCATGGATGATATTCATGACACAGGGACTATCGCCCACATCCTTCAGGTTCTTAAACTTCCCGACGGAACTGCCCGCATTCTTGTTGAGGGTAAACAGCGGGCGATCGCACGAAGGATAAAGCAGGAAAGAAACTATTCATTCGTACAGCTTACAGCAATAAAGATAAATACCGAGACCGATGATGCTCTTTTTCCGATTATGGCCGCCGTGCTCAAATCATTCACCAAATACTGCGGTCTTAAAAAATCCATATCCAAAGACGCGGTAAAAACTGCGGAAAAGGCCGAGTTTGCTGATAAGTTGGCAGATATCGTACTTGCCAATCTTCAGATCAAGAAAGAACTTAAACTTGAAGTCTTATCTATAGTGAATACTGCCGAACGTCTCGACGCGCTTGCCGTCATCATTGAGGCTGAGATCGAGATGCTGAACCTGCAGACCAATATCAGTACCCGCGTTCGCAAGAAGATGGAAAAAAATCAGAAAGAATACTTTCTGAATGAACAGATTAAAGAAATCAACAAGGAACTCGGTAAAGAAAAAGATGAT
>DMKD01000142.1:0-496 GCA_003454605.1 Spirochaeta sp.
GTTTTCTGCTGAACTTCTTCAAAAGCTCTCTGATCTGCATCCCGAAGAATCTGCTCAACCCTGGATTCGGCAGCTTTAATCATATCCTGTTTTTCATTTTCCCAGTTATTTCTAAAAAGTTCTGCCTCTTTTCTTAGATCATCAGCACTAGGGCCTGAATACTCCTCAATAACAGGAGCCTCCTCCTCTACCTCAATTTCCGGAAAGGGAGAATTCAGAGTCACCCTGTTATTAACATTAACAATTTCCATTGCTCTAAAAACATTTTTTGCCAAATCTATTCCCCCTACAAGCTAAGTTATACGACCATCTCATCTTCACCGGATCTTGCAACAACAATTTCACCGCTGTCTTCAAGTTTTCTAATAATAGAAACAATCTTCTGCTGAGTCTCTTCAACATCTTTCAGCCTTACGGGACCCATATAATCCATCTCTTCCTTAAGCAGCTGTGAAGCACGTTTGGACATATTCCTGAATATCTTATCCTGGACCTC
>DMKD01000142.1:604-14506 GCA_003454605.1 Spirochaeta sp.
ACTTTCTGAATGGCTCTGTCGTCAAGCAGTACGATATCTTCAAATACAAACATTCTCTTCTTTATCTCTTCAGCAAGCTCGGGATCATCCTCTTCGAGTGCTTCGATGATGATTTTTTCCGTTGAGCGGTCAACAAGATTGAGAATTTCAACAATATTTTCAACACCGCCCGCCGCCGTATAATCTTCGGAAGACAGGGTTGAAAGCTTCTTTTCAAGCACTCGTTCAACCTCGCGCAGAACTTCTGGAGAAGTACGGTCCATTGTGGCTATTCGCCTCGCAACGTCGGACTGCACCTCATGCTGCAGAGCCCCGAGGATGACTGAAGCCTTCTGGGGTTCGAGGTATGCGAGTATCAGCGCAATCGTCTGAGGATGCTCCTGCTGAATAAAGTTCAGCAGATGCGCCGGATCGGTTCGTCTGATGAAATCGAAGGGTCTGACCTGCAGTGAGCTTGTCAGACGGTTTATAATATCGACTGCCTTCTGAGAGCCGAGAGACTTCTCAAGCAGCTCGCGCGCATATTCAATACCGCCCGAAGTAATAAAATCCTGTGCCATCATCAGTTCTTTGAATTCCATGAGGACACGGTCGCGCTCCTCAGGTTCTACGCTGTCGAGACGGGCAATTTCGAATGTTAACGCCTCAATCTCATCATCACGCAGATGTTTGAATATCTCGGATGATACCTCTGAACCCAATGTCACCAGGAATATCGCGGCTTTCTGCCGTCCGGTAAGGTCTTTCTTTATCTTGCCTTTTCCGCCACCTGCCGCGGAGCTCTGTGTTTTAGCCATACTCTATTCCTCCACCAGCCATGTTCTAATTAACTGAGCAACATCCTCCGGATGCTCCCGCGCCATATTCATCGCATGCTCCTGCATCTCCATTCTGGCGCGCTCCTCTACAGACATCTCAACATCCATGCTGTCTTCTTCAGCCGACCTCAGCGCAGCTTCACGCATTGCCTGGTGCTGACGTGCAAGCTCTTCTTCACGCAGTCTTCGCCTGCGCTCGAGCTCACGTGAGATAAATCTGAAAATTATAAAGGCTGCAATGATTACACCAATACCTATGATCGAATATATAATCGCTTGCTGCAGCCGTTTCTGATTGCGGTATTTCTGGTCCTCAAATTCAAACTGGGCTGTCCTGTCAAAGGTCAGATGCTGTACAGTTACTGAATCGCCTCTCAGCTTATCATAGCCTATCGAATGCTCAATAAGCGTTCTTGCCTTATTCAGGTCGATATCCTCGATGGTTTTATACTCTCGCTCAATAGAACCTTCGGGAGTGATCGCTACAGTTCCCTTGTCGGTATAAACCCTGGTCCAGATACCGTCTATTGCTACACCGACGGTAATTCTCTGAATCTCCCAGGGATTCTTTTCTTCATATATCTTGCGCTCATTTACTTCGTAGTTGATAGTATTTGAATTGTTTTCATATTCACCGACCAGGCCTTCAAGATCCTTATAGGCGGGAGGAGTCTGCCCTTCCTGTCCCGGAGGGCCTTCGGGATTAAAACCCGTACCTCTGTAGCTTTCATCTATCAGCTGTTCGGAGCGGGGTACATTTTTGATAACCTCGGTCTCATCAAAGGGAGTATCGGGATTGTCGGCTGTTAGAGTGATTGGAAAAAACTCATCGGTCTCAACTGTCTTCTTACTCATATCGAGATCGACATCGACCCTGAGTATTCTTACCCTGTCTTCTCCAAAAATAGCTCTGAGTTCAGTAAGTATTTCATTCTTGTACTTCTTTTCAAGGGAAGCCTTCTGATCCATCTGCCGCTTGGTAAGCTCGAGTCTGTCGAATTCAGCAAGGTCCTCAAAATCGTTTAAAACGGTACCGCGATAGTCGGTGATGATAACATTTTCCGAGGCAAGCCCTTGTACTGCAAAAGTGACAAGCTTCTCAATACCTTCGATCTTGTTCCTCGCAGTGATAATATCGCTGCCGGGCTTCGGTGTTATAATGACCGAAGCAGTAACAGGATCCTGGTCCTCAGCGAATAATTCGGTCTCGGGCATCACAAGTGTCACCTGAGCGCTGTCGACATCATCAAGAGCCTCTATGTGCTGCTCCAGACTCTCTGTAACGGCCCTCTGCAGGTTCACTTCACGCTCAAAATCGGTAACGGTCCACCGATCCATCTTGAATGCGTCCCAGACTGATATATCGGAGGGGATGAGATCTTCACGCATAAGAATCGAGATCATCCGCTGCGCGGTTGCCTTATTGTCAACGTAGATCAGTCCGCTCTCAGTGGTTCTGTGAACGACATTCTCTTCATCGAGTCTCATTGAAATTTTATACAGAGTATTCTGATCGGTTACCGGTGATGTGAAAAGTGCAATCTGATTCGGGGTTGAACTCACCATTGAGACAACAATGATACCCGCCACTACCGCGACTACTATTCCAA
Source organism: Spirochaeta sp. (assembly GCA_003454605.1). GTDB lineage: Bacteria > Spirochaetota > Spirochaetia > UBA9216 > UBA9216 > Thalassospirochaeta. The sequence goes on from DMKD01000142.1 coordinate 3,033, forward strand.
TAAGTATGATCTTCTGCAGGCCCGAAATCCTTCCCCAGGCATTTCGTAACTGCTCGATCATCTTCTTAAACCATTCGTTCATTTCCCCTCCCATTGAAAAAAGAACCTGGATCTATAAGTAAAACTAAGCTGCTTCTTTTATCTTATATTAATTATATTGTTATACGCTTTTAACGCTCCGTCAACCACTGCTTTCGTTATTTCGATAGACATATTGGCCTTACTCATGGCAATAGTAACATCATGTGCATCAACACTCTCAGGATCAGTCAGGTAAGCCTGAGTAATATCACTAAGATTCTGCTGCAGATTGTTGGTTTCGCCAAGAGCGTTTTTCAACGCGTTTGTAAACTCTTCAGCGGGTGTCTCTTCACCCTTCACCGCACCCTGAAAACCAAAATGATTTTTATGAGTGGCCTTTAATGCTACCTGATCGCCGCTTACTTCACCGGTACCGAATAATCCGCTCATCTATTATCTCCTTCCAATCTCAAGGGCTTTGAGAAACATGGCCTTTGAACCTTCGACAACGGCAACATTCGCCTCATACGAACGGGACGCCGATATCATGTCGACCATTTCATCCACTATATTAACATTCGGCATTTCAACGTAGCCGGCCTTAGGACCGGTTTTCATTGAGTCCGGATGACTAGGATCATACACCAGTCTCATCTCACTGTCCATGTCCTTCTCAATTTCAACGACTTCTACGCCTTTACCGACACGATTCTGCAGTTTTTCCGGCAGAAACGGGCTTTTCCAGTACGGCTGGGAAACTTCAGGTTTGAAGATCACCCGGCTTCGTCTGAAAGCACCGCCTTCGGTGGTTCGGGTTGTCTCGGCGTTTGCAATATTATCAGAAATTACATCGAGCCTCATACGCTGAGCACTCATGCCTGATGCCGCTGTATTAATGCTGGTAAATAATCCCATCTACGGCCTCCTAACCTGTAACCTTCGAAATCTGGTAGAACTGATTTGAAATTGATCTAGTAAGAAGATTGTACTGAAGCTGATTCTGCATGGCGAGCATCATTTCTTCTTCCGCATCAACATTATTTCCGTTATTATCAGACTGGGTAAGATAATCGAGCACCTTACGGGGTGTGACTTCGCGCCAGTTCTGAACCTTATTAAATGATATATGCTTCGAATCAGTCATTGCTGCTTCCATTCCGGTTTTACCCTCGGAATCAAGCGCTCTCTTAAGCTCTGATTCAAAGTTAACGACAGATCTTTTAAAATTTGGTGTGTCGGCATTAGCGAGATTATCGGAGATTACGGCACGTCGATAAAGATTAGCATCCATCGTACGGTGCAGCAGCTCCATATTTTTCCCAAAACTATTGTCCAAAAACATATGTTCCTCCCAAAAACACAATCATTAAACAGTGCAGGAATCATCCTGCTTCTGTTTAATCTTCGACACATTTTAAAACCTGTTTAGCAAAAAAGGAAAACTTTCAGTTTTCTAAACTTTCACTCACAGAATATATCTGGACAGGTCCTGATCTTCCTGTACGTTTTTCAATCTCTCGTCCACATACTCCTTCGTAATTTTGATTGTCCTGCCCTTTAAATCGGGAGCATTAAATGAAACGTCCTCCAGCAGCAGCTCAAGTACCGTATGAAGACGACGGGCGCCGATGTTCTCAGTTCTGCTGTTAACATCCCCTGCTATCTCAGACATGCGGACTATAGCCTCATGCGCGAAATCAAGCTCTACTTCTTCGGTACCGAGAAGCGCTACATACTGATCAATAAGCGCATTCTTCGGCTGAGTAAGAATACGTTCAAAATCCTCGGCGGTAAGATCTTCAAGTTCCACTCTCAGCGGAAAACGACCCTGCAGCTCAGGAATCAAATCTGACGGTTTACTCATATGAAAGGCTCCAGCCGCGATGAACAGTATGTGTGAGGTATCAACCATACCGTATTTGGTGTTTACCTTTGAACCTTCAACTATCGGAAGGATATCCCGCTGAACACCCTCACGGCTGACTTCACCGCTTCCGCCGCGCCCTTCTTTGGTTGCTATCTTATCGATTTCGTCTATAAAGATTATGCCCATCTGCTGTGCCCGATCCCGGGCAATCTCATTTACCCTCTCCTGGTCAATCAGCTTATCAAGCTCATCAGCCATCAGGATTTCACGCGCGCGGCCTACGGTCACCTTGCGCTTCTTCTTCTTTCCGCCGAACATTGGAATCGCAGCGATGTTTATACCCATGTCTTCAAGATTCATACCGGAAAACATATCCATACCGCCGCTCGGGGCAGCTGTCACAGTCACCTCAACTTCCTTATTTTCAAGCTTGCCGTCACGCAGCATATGTCTGAATTTTTCGCGGGTCGATGATTTTTTACCGCTGTCCGCCGCCGGCTGTTCAGCCTGCGCCTCGGTAAGCTCCTCTCCCGGACCCGGCAGGTTTATAACCGGAGGTACATCATCAGCTTTGGCAGCCGGCTCTGACTTTCCTGCATTACCGCCTGTCATGCCTGCAAATATGCTGCCGAGATTGATTCCGCCGTCGCCTGCGGGTTTAGCTTTGTTTCCAACCCCCGGAAGCAGCAGATCGAGGATTGCATCTTCGGTCCGGAGTTCCGCCTCAGCCTGAACATCATCTTCCATCTCTTTTTTAACCATACTGACCGCGACGGTCATCAGATCACGGATCATTGATTCGACATCACGGCCCACATATCCGACCTCGGTATACTTCGTAGCCTCGACCTTTATAAATGGAGCATGCACAAGCTTCGACAGCCTTCGCGCTATTTCGGTTTTGCCGACACCGGTTGGTCCTATCATTATGATATTCTTTGGTGAGATTTCTTCCCTCATCTCAGGGGCCAGCATCTGCCGCCTCATGCGGTTTCGCAAAGCAATGGCTACTGCCTTTTTCGCATTGTCCTGACCGATGATATATTTGTCGAGTTCTTCAACGATTTGTTTCGGTGTTAATTTTTCAAGTCCTTCGCTCATGAAACTTCCTCCACTATAAAGCTGCTGTTGGTATAGATACAGATCTTCGAAGCAATTTCCATCGACTTCAAGGCTATCTCTTTAGCCGAAAGCTCTGATTCCTGCATATAGGCAAGTGCTGCTGCATAGGCATAGTTTCCGCCCGAACCAATTGCAAGCACACCCTCTTCCGGTTCAATGACATCGCCTGTACCGGAAATAAGAAGTATCTTATCCTTGTCGGCAACAAGAAGCATTGCTTCGAGTTTGCTCAGCATGCGATCGGTCCGCCATTGTTTTGCAAGCTCTACTGCTGCTCGTGTGATATCGCCGTTATACTCGTTTACCTTTCCTTCGAAGCGTTCGAAAAGAGTGAATGCATCGGCTGTTGCGCCTGCAAAGCCGGTAAGAATCCTCCCGCCGTACATAGTCTTTACCTTGCGGGCATTTCCCTTCATTACGGTCTGCCCAAGCGTCACCTGTCCGTCTCCGGCCATCGCAACTGTATTTCCTTTTTTTACTGCAATTATTGTAGTTGATCTTATCTTCATCTGTTTACTCCGTGCCTTTCAGCATGGGGGTGCGCATCTCTATAGACAGTTCGTAACTTCTCAATCCCCATATGTGTATAGATCTGTGTCGTCGACAGGCTCTCATGTCCGAGCAATTCCTGCACGATTCTGATGTCCGCTCCGTTGTCAATGAGATGCGTAGCAAAGCTGTGACGGAAACTATGCGGACTGATTTTTTTTGCCATTCCTGATTTTTTTACATACTTTTCAATAATCAGCGCTATTCCGCGCTGAGTAATTCTCCGCCCCCGAAGATTGATCAGCAGAGCGTTTGCGGCATCCGGATCTTCCTTATCGGTCCGGCTGTTTTTGAGAGGCAGATACTCACCCAGACAGTCAACTGCAGACTGCCCCAGATAAACTATCCGCTCTTTACTGCCTTTTCCACGTACCCTGATGCTTCGGTCCTTAAAATTTATATCCGCAATATTAATTAAGGCGGCCTCAGTCACACGGCAGCCGGTAGAATAAAGCAGTTCAAGAATGAAACGATCACGAAGCCCTGCGAAGCCGTTTCCGGTCAGACTGAACAGCAGTTCAATCTCGTCTTCAAACATGTAATCGGGCAGATCCCTGTTCCGTTTAAGGCTTTTCATATTCTCAAACGGATTATGTTTAGTTTGGCCGTTTTTTTTCAGCCATTCATAATAACCCTTCATTGCTGAAAGTATTCTGTTTACACTAGTCTTTGCGAGGCCCTTTTCAGAGATTCCCGCAATAAATCTGCGGGCACAGTTTGCGTCCAGATTGAAAACATCCAGCTGTTCACTTTTTATATAGTTTTCAAACTTTCTGAGATCTTCGGCGTATGCACGCAGGGTCTGTTCAGAGTAATTTTTGACACTGCTTAAATACCGTAGATACTCTTCTGTTTTCATTTTTCCGCCTTAACCTCATCATGTTCATGAGTATGAAGAAAATCACACTCAGGATTTATACACGCCTTTACGGTTCCGGTTTTCTTATCGTTCTTCTCAACAAGGAAGTAACCGCATTTCGGACATTTTGCATCTATCGGTTTATAGTGAGATATAAAATCACATTCGGGATAGTTGGAGCATCCGTAGAATTCCTTGCCCTTTCCTCCGGCCTTCTTGCGTGCTACGATCTTTCCGTCACAGCCCTCAAGCGGACAGTCGGCAAGCGGAACAGCCTTTGTATTCCTGCATTCAGGGAATCCTGAACAGGCTAGAAAGAATCCGAAACGTCCAAGCTTTTTAACCATCGGCATTCCGCATTTTTCGCAGACCTCATCGGTCGGCTCATCAAGAACCCCTTTGATCGATTCCATAGTCTCGTTTACATGCTCAACCTGCTTTTTAAAGGGATTGTAGAACCGCCCTATCATTTCATGCCACTCAAGGCCCTCTATCTCAACGCGATCGAGATTACGCTCCATATCGGCTGTAAACTCATGATTCACGACATTGGGAAACTGAGTAGAGAGCATATCTGATATTATCTTTCCGAGCGTTGTAGGCTGCAGCTGTTTGTTGCGGCGGACAACGTAATAACGGTCCAGTAGAACTCCGATAATAGGAGCATAGGTTGACGGCCGTCCAATTCCGTTTTCTTCAAGCATCTTTACAATACTCGCATCAGTAAATCGTGACGGACCGGTTGTAAAGTGCTGATTTGCATTAAAATCATTAACCTCAAGGCTGTCACCTTCTTTAAGTACGGGAACCTTGACTGTCTTCTCTTTGGATTTAAGCACTTTTATAACAGCCTGGAAACCTTTCACTACCGGTTTGGTAGAACTTACTCTGAATAAAGCATCTTTCACCGTGATATCCACTGAGGTTGTCAGGGTTTTTGCATTTATCATCTGACACGCAACAAAGCGTTCCCAGATAATTGAATAAAGCCTGAACTGGTCCTTGTTCAGATACTGCTTCATTTCATCCGGAGTATAGCGGATGTAGGTGGGCCTTATTGCCTCATGCGCATCCTGTGCACTCTTTTTAACAGAATATGAAGCCGGCTTCTCGGGCAGCCCGTCAGGATGATTACTGTCAATCCAGTCACGCACTTCCTCTATAGCCAGATCAGATATTCTTGTTGAGTCGGTTCTCATGTAGGTGATTAAACCGACACGGCTAGAATCAATATTAATACCTTCATAAAGCTGCTGAGCAATCTGCATAGTTTTTCTTGAAGTAAAGCCGAGTCTGTTTGCTGAAGTCTGCTGCAGAGTAGAGGTTGTAAAAGGAGCCTTGGGTTTCACCTGCTTCTCAATGCCTTTAACAGCAGTAATCTCAGGCTTCACATCTTTCAGCTCATTGATGATTCGTTCAACCTCTTTCTCATCCTTGATATCAATCTTCTTCCCTTTGTACTGAACCATCTGAGAAGCAAAGGCTGTTTTCCCCTTCACAAACTCTGCATCAAGCGACCAGTATTCTTCCGGAATAAAACTTTCAACAAGCTTTTCACGCTCACAGATCAGCCGCAGCGCTACCGACTGAACTCGTCCCGCCGACAGTCCGTTTTTAACCTTCGACCACAGCAGCGGAGAAAGGTTATAACCGACCAATCTGTCCAGCACTCGCCTGGCTTTCTGCGCGTTAACCTTGGGTTCGTTAATCTCCATAGGGTTCGCTACGGCCTCTTTTATAGCGGTGGGTGTAATTTCGTTAAATACAATTCGCTCAATCTTCAGCTTATCATTCTTCTTAACCAGAGAATTCCGCAGATGATAGGCGATCGCCTCTCCCTCGCGGTCGTTATCTGATGCAAGAAGGACATGACCTGCTTTGTTTGCATTAGTCTGCAGTTCCTTAAGTATTTTTGCCTTACCTCTGACGGTAATATACTCCGGTTCAAAGTTGTTCTTTTCGTCAACAGCAATCCTTGATTTAGGAAGATCAATAAGATGCCCCATTGATGCAAGTACCGTATATCCCGGTCCGAGGTACCGTTCAATGGTACTGGCTTTCGCGGGTGACTCAACTATTAATAGAGTATGAACTTTCATAGCATGCTCTCCTGAAATAATTTCCATTAAATTTTATATTCTTTCCGGCAAGTTCATCCGACAGAAGCTCTGCCATCCTGATTCCTGCTTGTCCGGATGTTATATTGTCATTTTCCACCGGTTCCGGAAGCCGTTTTTCCAAAATGATCCCCCAGTCCCTGAATATCTGTTCTGCATCATCAATAACGGGAGCTCCATCAAAGATCATACGGTCCAGGCGCTCATGCGTGCCCGATGCCCTAAGACCTGCACTGTGTACATAAAGGTCACGCCCCTGTTCAAGGGCAAAATCAGCGGTTATCAATGCACCGGATTTCCCAGGGGCATCTACAACAACAACGCCCCGTGATAAGCCGCTGATCAACCTGTTGCGCTCAGGGAAGTGATGACGTCTGGGCTCCTCACCCGGAAGATATTCACTTACAATGGCGCCGCCTGCGGAAAGGATTTCCACAGCAAGCTTTCTATTCACAGCAGGATATATCCTGTCAGGTCCTGATCCGAGAACGGCTATCGTATGTCCTCCCGCTTTACAGCATCCGGCATGCGCGGCACTGTCGATTCCCATCGCCAGTCCCGAGACAACCGGAAGCCCCCGCTGCCCCAATTCAAAACCAAGCCGGAATGCCGCGTCTATTCCGCTGCCCGATGCAAGCCTTGTTCCCACAACGGCTATGCCGGGTCTATCCCAATTCGGGAGCTCTCCACGGTAATAAAGAGCATAAGGAGGATTGAATATTTCAGCAAGCTGTGCCGGATAATCCTTTGCCTCAAAAAATAAGCATTTTATGCCGTCTACGGCAAGTATCTTTTGCGCATTCTGTGCATCATCTACCGTTTTTTTAATGGAATCTTTCTCAATTCGAAGCCTCCGGCCTATTATTGTTTCAATTTCAGCCTTATTCAGCCCGGCAAGCGCCTCAGAACTGCCGCAGACATCCCTCATCAGGAGCTTCTCAGAACTACTTAAGAATCGCCAGCGGCTCAGCAGAATATCGAGAAAATCAGCCATTGTTGTAGCCTCCGACAATTCTCATTCTATTGTCTTTCGCCTTCTGCTTTGTTTCCTCATCAGGTGCCTTCTCTTCGATATTTGAGTAAAGTTCTTCTGCTGCATCGGTTTCGCCCAGCAGAATCTTCACGCGCGCCAGAAGGAACATGGCATTGAAGTTTGCGCTTCCGCCGGCGAGCAGTCTTTCAAGGAGGGGTTCAGCATCAAACGGCCGGTTTAACTCAAAGATATAGAGTACCGAAAGACCATAAAGAGCTTCGGTGTATCCTGGATCAATCGACAGAGCGCGAAGGTAGTAATGTTCGGCCATACTCAGATAAATCCCGGCATTGTGTTCATCATAAACTGTCTGCATCATCTGGGCTGCAGATACGGCTCCGTAGTAGTAAAGCATAGGGCTTGTCGGAAAATACTCGACGGCCTTCTCAATGCTCTTCAAAGCCTCATTGTACATTTCGAGACTCATATATTCGAGAGCGAGCATCCTGTAATAGATGCCTATCTGCTTAGAAGCCTTTATGGTGCGCTCAACATCGCCTTCATAGAATGATATACCCTTTTTAAGATTATCAATGCGTTCTGCAGGAACCTTACCTGAAGAAAATTCCCGTTCTTCCGCAGCTGAAAGACCGTCCATCCAGGCCTTTTTCTCTCCGCCGCAAGAGCTGATCAATGTTACGGTGAGAATAACTGCTGTTATAAAAAGGTATCTTTTCATTCTATAATCCCCGCTTTATCCTCTCGGATGAAATTGTCTGTGACTGTTCTTCAGATCTTCACGGCTCAGATGGGTATATATCTGGGTAGTCGAGATATCTGTATGACCGAGAAGCTCCTGAACCGATCTAAGATCCGCACCGCCTTGAAGCAGATGGGTTGCGAATGAGTGCCGCAGAGTATGTATCTTTGCATCAACACCGGTCTTAGCGGCAATCTGCCGAAAGCGCTTCCACATACCCTTGCGGGTCAGAGGCTGGCCTCTGTAGTTGAGAAACAGCATTCCGCCGGTATCGGACTTTTTCACCATCGCAGGCCGCCCTTCATCAATGTACCGCTCAAGCCAGTAGGTGACCTCGCCTCCGAGCGGGATAAAGCGGTCTTTCTCGCCCTTGCCGCGCACCCTTACCAATCCCTCTTTCAAAAACAGGCTGCCGAACGAAAGAGTGACTGCCTCGGAGACCCTTAAGCCGCAGGAGTAGATGAGTTCAAATAATGCACGGTCACGAAGTCCTGCCGGCTGTTCAATATCGATCAACGCAAGGAATTTATCCACATCTTCAATACTAAGAACCTCGGGCAACTTTTTATCAAGCTTGGGCATGTCCACCGATTTCGCCGGATTGTCATCCCTGATTTTTTCTGTTACAAGATAATTGAAAAAGGAACGCAGCGAACTGAGGATTCTTGAAATTGTCCGGCTGCTGAGTACATCTTCGGGATCAGCAGTCTGCCGATCGCTTATGTAGGATGTAATATCGGATGCAGTAATTGAAGCAAGAGATTCAGTACGGCTGTTTACATAATTTAGAAAATCGCCGCAGCCGCGTTTATACGCATCAACGGTGTTGCTGCTTAATCTGAGATCTATTCTTAGATAATCCGCATAATCCGAAAGGATTCTGTCTACATCCATCGCACAAATCCGTCCGCTTTCAGCTTTCGGAGCTTAACTCGGACCTGAATACTGTAGGAATGCCCAGGTCTTCATCCATCGCGGAATTTCTTCTTGTTAAAGATACAGCATTGCTGTTCTTGGAGAGTCCGGACTGCATTTCAATCCATTCTTTGTAGCCTACAACTTCCTGTCTTTCGGATTCGGTTTCAAAAACATCTGCGGGTGCAATGTCATCAGCCTCTTCACTTGAGCCTGTGGCAATAACAGTAACCTTCACCTCATCTTCGAGGGTCACGTCGGTTGCAGTACCGGAGATTATCATTGCATCTTCATCAGCGTTGGTAGTGATGATATTAAGGATTTCTTCATATTCAGAAAGTGAAAAGTCTTCACCGCCGGTCACACTGACAAGGATGCCCTTGGCTCCTTCTATGCGGGCGTCTTCAAGCAGAGGGTTATTTATTGCGTTAGTTGCAGCATCTACGGCTCTGTTGTCGCCGCTGCCGGTGCCGATTCCCATTAGTGCATCGCCCTTGCCTTTCATGATTGTTCTGACGTCGGCAAAATCGATGTTTATCTCACCGGCCTCGGTAATAAGGTCGGATATGCCCTGAACACCCTGACGAAGAACATCATCAGCAATTCGAAATGCTTCCTTAATCGGAGTCTTGCGTTCTACAATCTTAAGAAGATACTGATTTGGTATGATAATGAGGGTGTCAACAGCCTGGCGCAGTCTTTCAATACCCTGCTCTGCAAGCTTCATCTTTTTAGCGCCCTCAAATGCAAACGGCTTTGTGACAACCGCTACAGAGAGTGCTTCAATCTCTCGCGCAATCTGGGCAACTACCGCAGCCGCTCCGGTTCCGGTTCCTCCGCCCATGCCTGCTGTGATAAAAACCATGTCTGCACCGCGAAGAGCGTTCTTCAGCTCCTCGGTACTTTCAATAGCAGCGTTCTGACCTATCTCGGGATTTCCGCCCGCGCCTAATCCGCCTGTGAGTTTTGTTCCAATTGGCATTTTGTTTTCTGCGCTTGATTGTTTCAGTGCCTGCAAATCTGTGTTTACAGCAAGAAATTCAACATTTTTTAAACCGCTTGAGATCATCCTGTTAACAGCGTTATTACCGCCGCCGCCAACTCCGATGACTTTGATTACGGTAGGACTAGTTGCGTCTCCACCGAATTTATCTTCGACCAGCTCAATATTCATTAGCCGCCCCCTCCCAGAAGCTTGTAAATATAATATAACGGTCCTTATGGTTTTTACCAGTAGAAAAACAGACCTTTTTTAAAAAAATTCCTTCATCCAGTTTCTAAACTTATCGCCAAAGCCCATTTTGGACCTTTTTGCTACTTTTTGCACGTCGGAGTCCTGTGAACTCAGCTCATCCCCGTACATCACAAGACCTACAGCCGTCGAGAACATCGGATTGCGGTATTCCTGCACAAGTCCGCCGAGCTCAAAGGGGTAGCCTATACGTGCCGGAACTCCGAATATTTCTTTGGCAAGCTCTGCGGCTCCCGGCATCATTGAACCGCCGCCTGTCAGAACAACACCGCCCCGCAGATGATTCAGATAACCCTTCTTCATCATCTTGTCTCTTATCAGTGAAAATATTTCAGCCATCCGAGGCTGGATAATCTTGCACAGCTCAGTACGTGGTATTGATGCTGAAGGCCAACCGCCGACTCCCGGAAGAAGGATCTCTTCGGCAGGATCGATGAGCGGCATATAACAGCAGCCGGACTCTTTTTTAAGCTTCTCAGCAAACTCAGCCGGCGTTTTAAGCACAATCGAAATATCGCTCGTGACCTGCTCGCCGCCGACGGCTACGACATCGGTATGATAGGGCGATCCCTCAACATAGACGAGAACATCGGTTGTACCTCCGCCGAGATCAATCATAAGCACGCCCAGTTCTTTCTCTTCATCCGAAAGCACCGCCTTCGATGAAGCAATAGACTCCAGTACTATGTCTTCAACTCTGAAGCCTGCCCGGTTAACACATTTGAGAAGATTCTGTGCTGAAGTAACCGAACCGGTTATTATATGAACCTCGGCTTCAAGCCTTATGCCTATCATATCAAGCGGATTCTTCACTCCGCCCTGATCATCAACTATAAACTCCTGGGGGATAACATGAAGGACTTCCCGATCCATCGGGATGACAACAGCCCTCGCAGCATCAATTACGCGTCTCACATCTACATCATTGATTTCACGATCCCGCCCGGAAACAGCAACCACACCTCGTGAGTTAATTCCCTCAACATGAGCTCCGGCAATACCGGTAATAACTGAAGCAACCTCGCGCCCGGACATCATC
>DMKD01000357.1 GCA_003454605.1 Spirochaeta sp.
GGTTTAACACTTGCTCTAACTTTCATCTGTTACCCCTTAGAGATTCCTCGATTTAATCTTGCCTTTTTTTACAAAGCCTTCCTGATGATGCATCCTGAGATGTCCTTCAATCTGAGACATTGTATCAAGGTCAACACCAACCATAATCAGAAGTGAAGTACCACCCAGCAACATTGCCGCGCTCGCGGGGAAGTTGAACACTGCCTGAACAATAGTCGGAATAATTGCTATGAATGCGAGAAAAATCGCTCCAGGCAGAATAATTCTGTTAAGAATCTTCATAAGATGCTCTTCGAGTTTATCTGAACGAACACCAGGTATGGAACCACCGTTTTCTCTAATCTGTTTTGCAATTTCCATCGGATTAAGCGTTGCTTGTGTATAGAAATATGCAAAGAATACAATCAATAGCGTATATATAATTAAATAAGCCGCACCGCTTGGTCGCAGCCAATATGAAAAATTACCAAGCCATTTGATATCACCGCCAAGACTGTTGCTTATCTGAAGCAAGAATGTCAGTATTGATGATGCGAAAATTACCGGTATAACACCAGAAGGATTTATCTTGAAGGGAATGTAAGTGCTCTGTGCACCGTACATTTTTCTTCCTACAACCCTCTTCGCATAGTGTACAGGAATCTTCCGCTGGCCTTGCTGCTCATAGATAACCAGAGCAACAACTACAACAAACATTGCAAGTACTATGATAACAAAAACCGGGTTAAGAGAATCTTCTCTAACGGCTCTCAGTATTGAAGCGAATGCATTGGGCATTCTTGCTACGATACCTGCAAAGATTATCAGTGAAATACCGTTACCAACACCACGCTGGGTAATCTGCTCGCCCATCCACATAAGGAAGACGGTTCCTGCAGTTACTGTAAGCATAGCGATAATTGTATACGGTAATTTTGACATTGATATTGCATCAGGAATCTGATCGGCATAGATAGTAACGACATATGACTGAATAAGACATACGACTATTGTTCCATAACGAACATATCTCTGTATTTTTTTCCTGCCGCCGTCTTCTTCTGATATTTTCTTAAGAAATGGAAATACCATTAAAAGAAGCTGCATGATAATCGACATCGAAATGTAAGGCATTATACCCAACATGAAAATAGAGAAGTTCTTAAATCCGCCACCTGAAAAGAAGTCGATATATTCTGTTATTCCTATCGCGTTTGCACCTTCCTGAGCCATAAAATACAGCTTAAGGGCATTAAGATTAATACCCGGAATCGGTATTGCTACACCGAGTCTGTATACTATCAGCATCAGCATAGTGAAAAGAATCCTGTCTCGCAGGTCCTTCACACGCATCATATCAGCAAGCTTGTTAGCCATTCTAACCTTCTTTGACTACAACATTTCCGCCGGCTTTTTCGATCTTGTCTTTTGCACCGGCTGAAACTTTTTCAACGTCAACTGTAACTTTTTTGGTGAGTTCGCCTTCACCGAGGATCTTTACCTGAACATTTTTTCCTTTAACGATCCCCTTCTCTTTAAGAGTCTCAAGGTTAACTGTTTCACCGTCCTGAAATTTTGCTTCTAACTCTCTCAGATTTACGGGTTTATACTCAACCTTAAAAGGATAGTTTGAGAATCCTCTTCGAGCGATTCTTCGGTAGAGAGGCATCTGGCCACCTTCAAATCCTGGTCTAACACCACCGCCTGAGCGTGCATTCTGACCGTTTGAACCTCTTCCGCTTGTTCCGCCTCGTGTAGAGCCGTTTCCGCGCCCTATTATTCTTTTCTTCTTTACCGCACCCTTCGGTGCTTTGATTTCATTCATAACTAACTAATCTCCTCAACTTTTACAAGGTGTGAGACAGTATTAACCATGCCCAGTATTGCAGGATTAGCATCCTTTACAACTGACTGATTAAGCTTCCGCAGTCCGAGGGCCTTAAGTGTGGCTCTCTGATTGGGTTTTCTGCCAATACCGCTTCTAATAAGCTCTATTTTAACCTGTTTCATTTTCTTCTTGGCCATAATTAACCCCACATATCGGCGAGAGTTTTACCTCTGCCCTTTGCTATTGCTTTGGCACTCATCATGCTCTCAAGGCCATTGAATACTGCTTTTGTAATATTCATTGTATTCTTGGAACCGAGAGATTTACTGAGAATATTGTTAATACCGCATACTTCCATTACAGCACGAACTGGTCCGCCTGCAATGATGCCGGTACCGGGAGCAGCAGGTTTAAGGATAACCTTAGCGCTCTTATATTCTCCGATATATTCATGAGGAACAGTACTGTTTTTAATAGGTACAGTAATCATGTTGTTCTTGGCTTTTTCAACAGATTTTCTTATGGCTTCAGAAACATCGTTCGCTTTACCGAAACCGTATCCTACTCTTCCGTTCTGATCGCCGACGACCACCAGTGCCGAGAAAGAAAATCTTCTACCGCCCTTTACTACTTTGGCAACTCTGTTGAGCTTTACGAGCTTTTCAACATATTCTTTATCGTTTGCAGCTTCCAACTTCTTCCTCCTAGATGGTTATACCAGACTTGCGGGCACCGTCAGCAATGGCTTTCACCTTACCGTGATAGACGTATCCGTTTCTGTCAAATACAACATTAGTTATTTTCTTCTCTTTCAGTCTTGCACCGATGAGTTCACCAAGCTTAGCTGCCCCTTCAACATTTGAGGGAATTGACCTGTTATCTTTTTCAAGATTATTAGCATATGCAATGGTCGTTCCACTCTGATCATCAATGACCTGAATATAAAGGTGCTTTGTGCTCTTATAAACACTCATTCTCGGTCTTTCAGGCGTACCCTGAACAATCTTTCGAACGTGTTTTTTTCTTCTAACTCTTCGGTTTGCTTTCTCTATCAGCTTTTTCATTCAATTACCCTACTTAATACCTGACTTACCAATCTTACGTCTGATATTTTCATCATCGTATCTGATACCTTTGCCTTTATACGGCTCTGGCGGTCTAAGTGATCTGATTTCAGCACTAACCTGGCCGACTCTTTGCTTGTTTGCTCCGGCTATTGTCACCTTACTACCTTCAACAGTAATAGTAATACCTTCTTCGATATAATAATCGATAGGCTGTGAATAACCGAGGCTAAGACTAAGGATATCTTTATTGACCTCTGCTCTGTAACCAACACCATTGATAATCAGACTTTTTGAGTAACCCTGAGATACACCTAACACCATATTGTTAATAAGTGATCGATACAGCCCGTGGTATGAATGTGCTGTCTTGGTATCTTTTTTAACACCAACAGTTACTTCGTTCTCTTCAACCTTAATCTCTACATCCGGCTTGTAATCCTGCTCAAGTTTTCCCTTGGGGCCTTCAACAGTGATCATGTCTTCAGTAACTGCAACTTTGACTCCCTTCGGAATCGCTATCGGTAATTTTCCTATTCGAGACATATTCTTCCCCTATTCTACCAAACTGAGCAAATAAGTTCGCCGCCGACTTTCTTTTCTGCGGCTTTCTTACCAGTTGTAACACCTGTCGAAGTTGAGACTATAAGTGTACCGTAGCCGTTAAAAATACGCGGCATCCTCTTGTAACTCGAATAGATTCTTCTACCAGGTTTCGATATCTTCTTAATACCATGAATGATCGGCTGTTCCTCTTCAGCATATTTCAGGAATATTCTGATGAAATTAATTCCGTCAATCGTGGTTTTCTTAAAATTCTTAACATATCCTTCATTCTTCAAAATCTTAACTATTTCAAGTTTTAGTTTTGAAGTGGGTATATCAACTCTGTCAAATCTCGCACTATTTGCGTTTCTTATTTTTGTCAACATATCAGCTACAGGATCTGAAACTGCCATATTATTCTCCCTACCAGCTGGATTTAGTTACGCCCGGGATAAGACCTTCACTGGCGTATTTTCTGAAACAAACTCTACACATCTTAAACTTCCGCATATAGCCTCTCGGCCGGCCACAGATTTTACATCTGTTCACCCGTCTCGTACTATATTTCGGAGTTCGGTTAGCTTTTACAATCATTGATTTTTTAGCCATTTTCTATGCTCCTATTTACTGAACGGCATGCCGAGCTTCTGTAGAAGGCTCTTGGCTTCCTGGTCGGTCTTTGCAGTTGTAACAATTGCAATGTTAAGCCCGCTGACCCTCTCAATCTTGTCATAATCGATTTCAGGAAAAATGATCTGCTCAGTAATACCAAGAGAATAGTTCCCGTTTCCGTCGAAAGCGTTAGGGTTTGTGCCTCTAAAGTCCTTAACTCGCGGAAGAGCAACACATGTAAATCTTTCAAAAAATTCCCACATGTAAGCACCTCTAAGAGTGACCTTTGCACCTACTTCCTGTCCTTCGCGCAGCTTAAAATTTGATATAGATTTTCTTGCCTTAGTCTTAACAGCCTTCTGGCCTGTCATAAGCTCAAGCTCATGTACAGCTGATTCAAGAAATTTCTTGTTGGCGATAGCATCACCACAGCCCACACTAAGGATAATCTTCTCTAAACCAGGAATCTGCATTGGGGAAGAGTATCCGAATTCTTCCATAAGTTCTTTAGCAACCTTGTCTCTATAGAACTGTTTTACTGTTGGTACGTATACTGCCATTAGATTGTATCCCCACATTTCTTACAGATTCTTGCCTTATCCTTGCCGTCAGCCTTGATTCCAATTTTGGTAGGTCCGCATTTCTTGCAGACGACCATAACATTGGAAATATCCATGGCTGCTTCCACGCTGATAATTCCACCCTTATCGTTCTGGCTTTTGGGTTTCTGTGCCTTTTTGACAATGTTGATTCCCTGAATGATAATCCGGCCTTTATCGCTGTCTACTTTGACAACCTTACCGGTTTTACCCTTATCTTTACCACAAACGACTTTAACGGTATCGTCTTTCTTAATCTTATATTTAACCATCATTGAACTCCTTTAAAGAACCTCAGGTGCGAGCGAAACAATCTTCATGAAACCATCGTCACGAAGTTCTCTTGCTACCGGACCGAAAATTCTTTTTCCTTTTGGAGCCTGGCTTGCATCAATAATAACACATGCATTATCATCAAATCTGATGTAGGTTCCGTCAGGTCTTCTGAATTCTTTGCTGGTTCTGACAATAACCGCCTGCTGCACATCACCTTTCTTGATGGCCGCGTTGGGTAAAGCATCTTTAACAGCTACAACTACGATGTCGCCTATTCCGGCAGTCATTTTGTGACTTCCACCGAGAACCTTTATACACTGGACTCTTTTAGCTCCGCTGTTATCTGCCACATTCAGATACGTTTGCATCTGGATCATATCACAACTCCTTTAAGTACACTCGCCTGATATCCCGTGCGTGCATACTATTTCCATTAGAACAAAAACTATTTTGCTCTCTCTACTATCTCAACAAGACGCCAGCACTTATCTTTACTGATAGGTCTTGACTCAATTACACGAACTGTATCACCAATATTAGCATCATTTTTTTCGTCATGAGCCTTTATCTTTTTGCTTCTGGCAAGATACTTTTTATAAAGCTTATGGAGCTTTCTGGTACTTACCTTGATAACAATGGTTTTATCCATTTTATCGCTGACAACAACTCCGGTATAAGTCTTGCTATAACCTTTGGTTCTTTCTACTGCATTAGTATCCATTATTATCTCCTGTCCTAAGCCTTGCGAATCCCAAGAGCGTACTCATGGATAATCGTATTAAGCCTTGAAATCTGTCTTCTGACAGTTCTTACTTCAATAGGACTCTCAACATGACCAAGGACCTTGCTGAACCTGCTATCCATATACTTCTTTTTAAGCTCTTCGCGCTTATTAAGAAGTTCTTCGTATGTTAAATCGTTAAACGAATTTTTCATGACTATTCACGACCCCTTCTTTCAGCGAATTTCGCCTTAATAGGCAGCTTATTTCCTGCAAGCCGCATGGCTTCTTTTGCAAGTTCCAGCTCAACACCTGACATTTCAAACATTACGGTTCCAGGTTTAACCTCAGCAACCCAATACTCAGGGTTACCCTTACCTTTACCCATTCGGGTTTCAGCAGGTTTCTTTGTATAAGGAATATCGGGAAATATTCTAATCCAAACCTTACCGCCCCTCTTGATATGCCTAGTCATTGCAATACGTGCAGCTTCAATCTGCCTGTTTGTAATCCATTTATTTTCGAGGGAAACCAGACCGTAATCACCGAAGGCTATTGTATTGCCTCGCTGCGCGACTCCTCTGAGTGCACCCCCCCTCTGCCTTTTCCTATACTTCGTTCTTTTCGGACTAAGCATCTCAGTTAACTCCTTGAAGAGGATTTATCTCTCTGTTTTTTAACGAGAAGACCAGCATCCTCTTTCCGATCTCTTTTATAAACTTCACCGGTGAAAACCCAGACTTTTACGCCTATAAGACCGAAAGTTGTATCAGCTTCAGCGAAACCGTATTCAATGTTAGCTCTGAGAGTATGAAGGGGAACTCGTCCTGCCTTATACTGTTCAGTTCTTGACATTTCGGCGCCGCCGAGTCGTCCTGAAACCTTAACCTTTATTCCTTGAATACCGGTTTTCATAGAATTATTAACAGCCATTTTAAGGGTTCTTCGGAAAGAACTTCTTGATTTAAGCTGTCTTGCTATATTCAGTGCAATTATCTGTGCATCACTCTCAGGCTGCTTAATCTCTTTAATCTTGATCTGAATCTTCTTACCTGCAATAGTCTGCAGTCTGTTACCGATCTTCTCTATATTTGAACCCTTTGCACCAATTATAATTCCGGGGCGCGAGGTTTTAATCACAACCGTAATTCTCTGTGGATGTCTGATAATTTCAATATCTGAAATATCTGCACCCTTGGTCTCAGGACAGTTAAGGAGAGTTTTTCTGATTACAAGATCTTCATGCAGCGTATCAGCATACTCTCTCGGGTCCACGTACCATTTAGATTTCCAGGTTTTGTTTATACCAAGTCGTAAACCTATTGGATTAACTTTCTGACCCATTTATTCCCCCACACTCACAATTTCATCTACAACTACTGTTATATGACTCATTCTCTTTAAGAGAATGTCTCTTCGACCCCTGCCTCTTGCCCATACTCTTTTCATTCTTGGACCTTCATCTATCATAAGAATCTTAATATAGAGCATCTCTTCATCAAGATTCTTGTTTTGAAAAAGGGCGTTTGCAGCAGCGGACTGGATTGTCTTGCGAAGGTAAACAGCACCTTTCTGAGGAAGGCTCTCGAGTATAGCAACAGCCTCAGTGTAAGGCTTGTTTCTTACGACATTTGCTACTCTTCTGAGCTTTGTCGGAGCGATCATCAGGTGTGTTGATTTTGCTTTATAACCTTTCTTTGCTTCCATCATAATACCTATCTCTTTCCAGCTTTCTTATCGGAACCTACATGGCCTCTGTAGAATCTTGTCGGTGCAAATTCACCGAGCTTATGACCTACAAGGTTTTCTGTAATATATACAGGAACCCATGTTTTCCCATTGTATACAGAAACTGTAAATCCAACCATTTCAGGAAAGATAGTTGATGTTCTCGAATAGGTTTTCACCATCTTCTTGTCACCAGACTTCGTCATTTCAACTATTCTTTTATACAGCTTCCTTTCAATAAAAGGACCTTTTTTTATAGACCTAGCCACTATCTTTTCTCCTACTTCCGCTTCTTAACAATAAACTTGCTAGAAGATTTGCTTTTCTTTCGTGTCTTGTATCCCTTGGTAGGAACACCCCAGGGTGAAACCGGATGACGACCACCCGAGGTTTTACCTTCACCACCACCATGCGGATGGTCATGCGGGTTCATAACAACACCTCTGACTTTCGGACGTTTACCGAGCCATCTAGAGCGTCCTGCTTTGCCAATAGTAACGTTCATGTGATCTTCATTTCCAACTTCACCGAGTGTAGCTGAGCATTTTTTAAAGACCATACGCATTTCACCTGAAGGCAGTTTCAAAGTGACATAGTCACCTTCTTTTGCAACAACAGATGCACCGAGACCGGCAGCACGTACTAGCTGTCCACCGCGGCCAAGCTCAAGTTCAACGTTATGTACAGTATGACCAAGAGGTACATTTTCAAGCGGAAGAGTATTTCCAATTTCAATCGGAGCATTAGGACTGCTGATTACTTCGCGCCCTACCTGCACACCCTTAGGTGCAAGAATATATCTCTTCTCACCATCAGCATAAACTACAAGTGCAATGTTAGCTGATCTGTTCGGATCGTACTCAATAGTAGCAATCTTACCAGGAATACCAACCTTATCTCTCTTGAAGTCAATGACTCTGTATTTTCTCTTATGTCCGCCGCCTCTTCTTCTTACAGCAATCCGTCCACCAGCACCACGGCCAGCATGCTTACTGATGCCGGATGTAAGAGACTTCTCAGACTCATTAGTTGTAATCTCATCAAATGTAAGTCCGGTTTTATACCTGAGACTCGGTGTTCTAGGATTATACTTCTTAATTCCCACTTTCGCCCCCTAACCTACACGCCGTCTACCGGGTCGATCTTGTCGCCGGTTTTCAGTGTGATAATAGCTTTTTTCCAGGGAGTGGTTTGACCGTAGCGCATACCTGATTTAGTCCTAGACATTCTTGGCTTTGACTTTACATTAAGTATATTGCAGGCTACAGGCTGAACATTAAAAAGTTCTTTCACTGCTCCCATTATCTGAATTTTATTTGCCCGGGGATCAACCTTGAAAACGTATTTTCTGTTTTCACCCTCGCGCATCTCGTTTGTTTTCTCCGTAAGAACAGGTTCAATAAGTACTTCCATTGATTCCATAATTATTTACCCTCCCCTTTACTGTAGAATTCGTTGAGATTACCGGCAGCAGTCTCGAGAACAACAATCTTTTTTCCATAAAAAAGGTCATGAGCATTGAGTCTGTTATAAGACAGAATGCTGAGTCCCGGGATATTTCTTCCAGCTCTTCTAACCATCTCATCATCATCCTTAAGGATAACAACTGAGCGTCCTTCAACTGATAAACTCTTCAAAATGTTTACGAGATCCTTTGTTTTACCGGTATCAATGCTGAAATCTTCAACCACAACCAGTGAATCATTCTGAGCCTTGAGGCTGAGAATAGATTTCAATGCTGCCCTTTTCATCTTCTTGGGCATTGTGTATGAATAATCTCTTGGCTTGGGACCGAAAACGGTTCCTCCGCCAACCCACACCGGAGACTTCTTGCTACCTGATCTTGCATGACCGGTACCCTTCTGACTCCAGGGTTTCGCACCGCTTCCTCTTACTTCAGATCTTGTCTTTGTGCATGCTGTACCGACGCGACGATTTGCAAGCTCATTTCTGATGGCATAATAAATTGTGCCCTCGCTCACCTCTCTGCCGAATACATCATCATTAAGAGTTATATCTTTTATCTCTTCGCCGTTTATCGAAAAGACCTTTGCTTTCATATTCTCACCCTTCACTATTTCTTCTTGGCGCGTCTAACAAGTACAACACTTTCGCGTGTTCCCGGTATCGCACCCTTAACAAGAATAATCTGCTTTTCTGCATCAACCCTGACAATTCTCAGGTTCTGCACCGTTTTTCTTTCGCCACCCATTCTTCCGGGCATCTTTGTACCTTTGATAACCCTGGAAGGATATGCAGCCATACCTGTAGAACCGTTGGCTCTGTGAAACTTTGAACCATGAGTTTTCCGACCACCGCTAAAGCCGTGTCTTTTCATTACACCCTGGTAGCCCTTACCTTTTGTAGTACCTATAACGTCTACAAACTTGAGCTCTTCAAAAAGTTCCACTCCATATTTTGCTCCAACTTCTGATTCGAGATCAAAATCTCTCATCTCATACAGAAATTGTTTTGGTTCTATTCCTTCAGGAAACTGTCCACTGTAAGGTTTTGTAACCTTCTTCGATTTCTTATCAACAGTTCCTAATACACAGGCTTCGTATCCGTCTTTTTCGACGCTCCGCTTTCCTACAACAACGTTATCTTCGAACTTGATAACTGTAACAGGGGTCATTGTTCCCTGTTCATCGTAAACCTGTGTCATTCCGACTTTCTTGCCGATTAGCCCTAACATCTAATACCTCAAATTTAAAACTAAAATTTCCGTTACTGCTTAATCTCTACATCAACGCCAGCGGGAAGCTCTAATGTCATTAAAGCGTCCATGACTTTTGAAGTAGGGTCTAAAATGTCAATCAGTCTCTTGTGTGTTCTCATCTCAAACTGTTCTCTGGACTTCTTGTTAACATGAGGAGACCTCAGAACAGTGTACTTATTAATCCGGGTCGGAAGCGGGATGGGTCCGGCAACTTTGGCACCAGCCTTTCCGACAGTCTGTACGATTGATTTCGCACTCTGATCAACAAGTTCTACATCAAAACCTCTCAATCTCACACGGATTCTATCATTATTGGCCATTATTCCTCCTGACAAATAAAGTCCTGACCCATAGGTCAGGACCCCTGTCTTTATCTTTATTCTACTATCTCAGATACCTGACCTGAAGCAACTGTTCGACCACCCTCACGAATAGCGAACCTGAGACCTGGATCCATAGCAATCGGGTGAATAAGTTCAACCTCAAGCGTAACATGGTCGCCAGGCATAACCATCTGCTTGTCAGCAGGAAGGTTAACTGTTCCAGTAATATCAGTAGTTCTGAAGTAGAACTGAGGTCTGTAACCGCTAAAGAACGGCGAGTGTCTACCACCCTCTTCCTTGCTCAGTACATAAGTTGTCCCCTTAAACTTCATATGAGGGCTTATTGTACCAGGCTTAGCAAGAACCTGTCCTCTTTCTACATCATTCTTATCAGTACCTCTGAGAAGAGCACCGATGTTATCACCAGCCTGACCTTCATCAAGAAGTTTATTAAACATCTCAACACCAGTACAGGTAGTTTTTCCAGTTTCTCTGATACCAACGATTTCAATCTCATCACCAACGTGAACAACACCACGTTCGATACGACCGGTTACTACAGTACCACGGCCCTGAATTGAGAAGATATCTTCTATAGGCATAAGGAAAGGCTTATCAACATCTCTTTCCGGAACCGGAAAGTATGTATCCATAGCTTCAAGAAGCTCAACGACACATGCTGTCTTGTCCGCGTCATCAGGATTTGACATAGCTTCAAAAGCTGAACCCTTGATAAAAGGACAATCTGATGGAAAATCATAAGCTTCGAGAAGCTCCTGTACCTCAACCTCAACAAGTTCAACGAGTTCAGGATCAGCAAGGTCCATCTTGTTAAGAAAAACGATAAGCTTGGGCACTCCAACCTGTCTTGCAAGCAGGATATGCTCTCTTGTCTGGGGTTCCGGTCCGGAATCAGCAGCAACAAGAATTATAGCGCCGTCCATCTGTGCGGCACCAGTAATCATGTTCTTAATATAGTCAGCATGACCCGGGCAGTCAACATGGGCATAGTGCCTGTTGTCTGTTTCATACTCAATATGACGGGTATTAATGGTTATACCACGAGCCTTTTCTTCCGGTGCATTATCGATGTCATCATAATTCATCACCTTTCCACCCTGCTTCACTGAGCAGTACATGGAAATAGCAGCAGTAAGAGTAGTCTTACCATGGTCAACGTGTCCGATAGTACCAACGTTAATATGATCCTTCGTTCTGTTAAACTTTTCTTTAGCCATTTTTTCCTCCTTACTACGATCCTAATGGCTCGCAAAATTGTACGACAAGCGTGCAGCCGTAACAGCAAACTGCTGCCATAAGGCTACTCGTCAAGTTGTCTACAATATATTAGCAATCTCCAGGATAAACCTGTTTTGCCAAACTTCACCTGTATAACTGTTTGTGAAAAGGTAGTGGAGTAATCGGCTATAAGTCGGAAACTGACAGCTAAGAACAGAACCACCTTACCACCCTATTGACAGCTCAAAAGGACGATTGGTTTGGCAAAATGCCGGATTGATATACGCACCAATCCTATAAGTAAAAGCACTATAATAAGAATAGGCTTTTAAGTCAAGCAGACGCCCCCTAAAGGACGCCCCCTACGGGGTTAATTTAAAAAAAAGTTTACCATCTGTAATGTGCAAAAGCCTTATTTGCTTCAGCCATTCGATGTGTATCTTCTTTCTTCTTGAATGCGGTTCCAGTATTATTAAAAGCATCAAGCAGTTCTTCACTGAGAGCGCGACTCATGGCACGGCCGCTTCTTGTTCTTGCTGCAGTAATAACCCATCTCATTGCGAGAGCTTCACGTCGCGATTCACGAATTTCTACGGGAACCTGGTAGGTAGATCCACCAACACGGCGTGACTTAACTTCTACCATCGGCTTAACATTCTCGAGTGCCTTCAGGAAAACATCGAGAGGATTCTCGCCGGTTTTCTCCTTAACAGTATCGAATGCATCATATACAATCTTTGTTGCTGTAGATTTTTTACCGTCGAGCATCATCCTGGCAATGAACTTCGAAACAACTGTTGAGTTGTATGAAGGATCAGGAAGGATAGATCTGACAGGTGCTTGTCTCTTTCTTGACATCTACTCCCCCTAAGCCTTTGGCTTCTTAGTTCCGTATTTTGAACGGCTTTGTCTTCGGTCATCTACTCCAAGGGTATCCTTGGCACCTCTAACGATATGATAACGTACACCCGGAAGGTCCTTAACTCGACCTCCGCGTAAAAGAACAACTGAGTGTTCCTGAAGATTATGACCAACACCGGGAATATAAGCAGTTACTTCTATTCCGTTGGTGAGTCTTACTCTTGCAACCTTACGCAAAGCCGAATTCGGCTTCTTTGGAGTTACTGTCATCACACGGGTACAAACACCCCTCTTCTGGGGGCAGGCATCAAGAGCAGGTGCAGTAGTTTTCTTCTTTATCTGCTTTCTGCCTTTTCTTACAAGTTGATTTATTGTAGGCATTTACGTGTAATACTCCCTATTACCACTGATATTTTTGTGAGCTTGACTCTAACAGTCAGTCTGAAAAAAGTCAAGCCCAGCAACACTGCCCGACCGATTCACAACCGAATCGGACAGATATGTCGGATCTCAAACGACACCCGGAGATTCCATATGGAATCTCAATATTCCAGTGCATTCAGACAAACTTGACACCCTCACGGATGCAGCATGAAGCATGCCCTAAACACCTCAAAGCCATTCCCAATATATGGAAATCGCACACTTTAATTATTCTGCAGGATTGTCCTCTGCAGGCCGGCTCTCTGAAGGAGCTGAATCACTGAAGATCCCTGCTTCGGATAAGGCCTGATTAATTCCGGTTTTAGCAAGCGAAAGATTCTGCTCTTTACCATCTTCATCACCCTCCGCTTCCTCTGCAGCCTTTTCTGCCTTGCGAATTTCGAGAATCTTTGCAATTGATGCATCGAGATCCTCGCTCGTATCATCGAATAGACGTACATTCTTGTATGATCTCATTCCGGTACCAGCTGGAATTGGATGTCCGATAATAACATTTTCTTTCAGACCGCGAAGATTATCAACACTTCCGGCAATTGCCGCATTGGTAAGGACCTTGGTTGTCTCCTGGAAGGAGGCAGCCGACAAAAAGGAATCAATATTGAGAGAAGCTCTTGTGATCCCAAGAAGCAGCGGTCTTGCTACTGCGGGTTCACCACCCTCTCTCATTACCTTTTTATTTTCCAGATGGAACTTATATTTATCCACCTGCTGGCCGTATATGAAATTCGTATCGCCGACCTGGCGTATTTCAACCTTTCGCATCATCTGACGAACTATTACGCCGATGTGCTTATCATTGATAACAACACCCTGCATTCGGTAAACTTCCTGTACCTCATCTACGAGATAAGACTGCAGTTCGTTTTCACCGAGGATATCAAGGATATCATGCGGATCAACAGCGCCGTCACAAAGCGGCTCACCGGCCTCAACAAGATCACCGTCGCGAACTAAAAGATGTTTACCCATCGGGACGAGATGCTTGTAAATTACCGCATCCTTTCCGTCTATCTGTGCAAAATCATCCTCAATCTCAACAACGCGCTTACCTTTAACAATACCCTTCAGATGAATGGTCCCGCTTATCTTTGCAAGCACAGTCGGATTCTTCGGTTTTCTTGCTTCAAAAAGCTCGCCCACCCTCGGAAGACCACCGGTAATATCTCTGGTCTTAACAGATTCCTTAAGCAGCTTGGCAAGTGTCTTACCAATATTAACCTTAGCACCGTCATCGACATTCAGATAGGCATTGCCCGGCAGATAATAGGAAGCAAGTTCCTCTCCGTCATCTCCAACAACAAGTAGCATCGGCTGAAGTGTTTCGAGAGAATGTTCGGTTATCTTTTTATCAACATTACCTGTATCTTCATTTATCTCTTCTTTAAGGGTAGTACCGAGAATAATATCTTTATAAACGATTGTACCTTCAACCTCAGCAATAATCGGTTCAGAAAAGGGGTCGAATACGGCAATGGACTCTTCGGCCGGAACAACCGAACCAACACCAACCATCAGTTTTGCACCTGTACGAATATCAATCTTCTGATCCTGAGCAACAATTACTACCTGCTCCTTAAGCACCTGTACAAAACCTATTTCCTCCGCCTTAAGCACATCAGATCCGTTTTTGACCACATCATCGCCCGGCACGACCTTTACACCGCTTTCAACTATAGCCTTTCCGCTCTTTGCAATCGGCAGCTGCTGAAGGACCTTGGCAATTATTACATTACCCTTTCTGGTATACAGTACATCACCGTTTTCAAGGGTAACTGTTGTACCGTTTATTTCTTTTATAAGCGACGGATAACGCAGATATGTTCGATTCTCTTCACTTACCTTGGTAGCGGCGCCACCAATATGGAAGGTCCTCATCGTCAGCTGGGTTCCCGGCTGGCCGATAGACTGTGCAGCAATAATACCTACAGCCTCACCTATTTCTACAGTTTTGTTATTTGCCAGATTCCGGCCGTAACACTTTCGGCATACCCCATGCTCTGCTTCACAGGTCAGAACAGTTCTGATTCGTACGCTTTCAACACCGGCTTCTTCGATAGCGACAGCTATATCATCATTTATATACTGGTTTACATCAACCATGATTTCACCGGTAATCGGGTGCTTAACACGCTCAAGGGTAAAACGCCCCTGGATTCGGTCACTGAGTGATTCAACGACCTCTTCACCATCTTTAATTGCCCTGATTTCAATACCGTTAATTGTACCGCAGTCATCTTCGTTGGTAACAACATCCTGCGCGATATCAACAAGACGACGGGTAAGATAACCTGCATCCGCTGTCTTAAGCGCGGTATCGGCAAGACCCTTTCGAGCACCATTGGTTGAAATAAAGAATTCTATAATTGAGAGACCTTCCTTAAAGTTTGACCTGATAGGAAGTTCAATAATATCACCTGAAGGCTTGGCCATAAGACCACGCATACCCGAAAGCTGCCTAATCTGTGTCCGGCTACCTCGAGCTCCTGAGTCAGCCATCATCCATACAGGGTTAAATCCTGCACGATCAGCTTTCAGGGTAGTCATAAGTACATTTGTAAGGTCTTCGTTTGTTTTACTCCAAACTTCGACAACTCTATTGTAGCGCTCTTCAGTTGTAATATGGCCCTGCTGATACTGCTCCTGAATAACTGAAACTTCTGAGTTAGCAGTCTCAATCATTTCTTTCTTTTCACCAGGAATAACAATATCCTGCATAGAAATTGTTGCACCAAAAACAGTTGCATATCTGAAACCAGTATCTTTAATAGCATCAAGCATTTTTACCGTAATCGAAGGACCATGTTTCTTGATTGTTTCGGCAATCAGAACCCTAAGCTCTTTATCACCGAGAGACCAGTTTACAAACTCAATCTCAGGCGGCATAGCCTTGTTGAAAATAATTCTACCGGCTGTTGTTTCAATATATTCACCGTCAACCTTAACCTTACAGAGAGCCTGAAAATCAACTGCTCCGGCTTCCCGCGCGAGAATAATCTCATCACCGGAACCGAACCACTTACCTTCTCCGGGAGCACCCGGGCGATTACGTGTAAGATAGTTGATGCCGAGAACCATATCCTGAGACGGGAACACAACCGGACTTCCGCTCGCGGGGTTGAGAAGGTTGTTAACCGACAGCATCAGGGTCCAGCACTCGATCTGTGCGGCCTGTGTAAGCGGCACATGAACAGCCATCTGGTCACCGTCGAAGTCGGCATTATATGCGTGACACACAAGCGGGTGAAGCTTTATGGCCTTTCCCTGAACCAGTACCGGCTCAAAAGCCTGAATACCGAGACGGTGCAGCGTTGGCGCACGGTTCAGCA
>DMKD01000214.1 GCA_003454605.1 Spirochaeta sp.
TATTTCCATAGCATTACAGCCGGGCTTTCTAGTAAATCCGTATGATGATATTACTCAGCCAGGCTGAATGAACTGTCCGTCAGTTTAAAATTATCCTCCAGCCCCGTTGTCAGATGGATATCCCCGCTTTCAAGTACGACAATAGCCTCAACTCCATCCATGCTTTCTACGAGCCCCAGACCTTCTTCAGTACCGAGAGAAAAAACAGTAGTAGACATTGCATCGGCTGTCATTGAATCGGTTGATATTATAGAAACCTGTGCAATGCCGTTCTCAACCGGGTAACCGTCTTCGGTATTGAGGATGTGGTGATAGCGCCGGCCGTCGGCTCCAATCAGAAAGCGTTCGTACTTGCCTGAGGTTACAACAGCCTTGCCGGCAACTGAAACAATTCCGATATAATCTCCCCGGCTGGAATCGGGATTCTGTATGCCGATGCGCCAGTTGCTGCCGTCGGCCTTGGAGCCTATTGTCAGTACGTTGCCTCCGAAGTTTATGAGAGCCGATTCGACATCATCGCCCGTCAGGTATTCAGCTGCGGCATCTGCAGCATAACCCTTGGCTATTCCCCCCGGTTCAAGTGCCATGCCGTTAACAGGCAGAAAGATACTTTCTTCACTTTCTTTCGTCTGCGGATTGAACTTAACCCTTGTATAATCTACGAGGGTAACGGCTGCGGCGATATCTTCATCTGCAGGAATCCTGTCACCGCCGCCGCCTATGTCCCACAGTTGTACAAGCGGACCGATGGATATGTCGAAGGTTCCTCCGCTGAGTTCAGAGAACCTTATACCGGCGGTAATAACTTTATAAACATCCGAAGATACCTTTACGAAATTCTGACCGGCCGCGGCGTTAACCAGGCTTATTTCGCTGTCTTTAATGTTCACGCTCATTCGGTTTTCGATATCGAGAATGAGGTTCTCTACTGCAGTGAACTGTTCGTCGGTTCCTCCGTATATGCTGACGGTACATGTGGTTCCCAGGGCGAAAAAATTTGCGCTTTCAAGTGTTAGTTCTTTTGCGCCGCCGGGAAAAACCGGGGCGGCAGCTAATATAAATATTATTCCGCCGAATGCACGGATGATTTGTTTTTTATTCATTGCGGTATTCTATCCGAGGATAGTTATTATGTGAAGTAGCAGCCCATGCTGAAATCCTCGCAGAAGTTCCTATGAATCACTATTTATCGGAGGATTATTCTTTGTCTGAGAGTGCCTTTTGTTTCAGTAGAAGGTTTTGATTTAGTTTTAGAGAGTATTGAAAAATCAGTACCGTTAAGAACAAAGAGATTATTATCGAAGCTGAAGTCACTATAATACCGATCGGAATAATTGCTATATTAGTAACCAGGCAGCCTGCTGCTGTTCCAATACCAACAGTCCCGGCCATAGCGATAAAGGCCGGTACGCGTCTGGTTCTGAATTTTATATATACTATTGTGAAAGCAAATCTTGCACTGATTCCGATAATCGCTCCGGCGGCTGCACCCTCAAATAAGCTTGTCAGTAAATCAGTGCCCTCTAATATTGAGACTGTCAGGCTTACTGCTCCGCCTGTAAGGGCTGAAATCATGGCGATAATAATGATGCTGAATAGTCCTTTCATTCCTATATCTCCAGGTATGCTTTAAATGATTTCAAATATTTTCGTGAAACTTCAATACGTTGTGAGGTTCCTGATATTCTTAAGAGCAGGCGGCTCCCGAACCATGGAATGATTTCTTCAACCTGTAGGATATTCACAACATTCGATTTTCCAGTTCTGATGAAACTGCCTCCGCGAAATCGTTCTTCCAGTTCATAAAGCCGATATTTTACCTCAAATTCCGCATCCGGGGTAACTGCGTAAACATAGTTGCCATCACTTCTGAAGTATAGAATATCAGAAAGATCAAGCGGTTTGAAGGTATTGTTTCTTTCACCTATTATCAGGGGGGGCTGAGGCTCGGTTTTCAGCAATCTTTTCAGGATATTTGATAAAGCCTCTGCTTTTCCAGGTTGAAATAATATAGCGAGGTCTGAGGGCGGTGCGTCCACCCCTGCTTCGACAAGGGCAATGTCGGCATTTTCGCTACGGATGATTCCAAGACTATCGAGTAATTTGTATATTGATTCCCTGTTTGTTTCACTGATGAAGCAGCTGACCCTAAGCATTCAGAAATGGTAAAGTACTTTTATGCATCCTGCAAGTCTAATTTAACCTCTTGTCATTTTATCCGCCCCTATCTTTCAGACCGGTATATTATAAACTCATGAAACAAAGATTATTATTAATAAATCCGCGAAGCGTTGTGGACAGCGGGCTTAGTGCAAGCAGCCAGTCACGTTTTCCACCGCTTGGTCTTGGAATAATTGCCGCACTTACTCCACCTGCTTATGAAGTATTGATTATCGATGAAAACTTTGAGCAAATTGAATATATTGAAGCGGATCTGGTCGGGATTACTGTATTCACTTCTGCTGCTGTTCGGGCCTATGAACTCGCTGGAATATATCAGCAGCAGGGCATTCCGGTAGTTCTTGGCGGAATCCATGTAAGTATGATGCCGAATGAAGCACTGCAATATGCCGATACTGTTGTCATAGGCGAGTCCGAGAACCTATGGCCGCAGCTGATTGTTGATTTTGAAGCTGGCAGAATGAAGGACCGTTATTCAGGCAGTTTCGCTGAGTTGTCCGAGACGGCAGTTCCCCGTAGGGAATTATTTCATCCCGGCTATAATTTCGCCTCAATTCAAACCTCGCGCGGCTGTCCTATGAACTGCAGCTTCTGCTCGGTTACACCATTTAACGGGAAAAAATACCGTCAGCGCCCGGTAAATGAGGTCCTTGATGAGCTATAATCAATTCCACAGCAGCTGCTGTTTTTTGTGGATGATAATATTATCGGATATGGTGTAGCCGCTGAAAAAAGGGCTCTTGAGCTGTTTCACGGAATGGTTGAACGCGGGCTGAAAAAATCCTGGTTTTGTCAGGCTTCTGTTAACTTCGGTTCCAACCCGGAGGTGTTGAAATGGGCTGCGAAAAGCGGCTGTAAGATGGTCTTCCTGGGGCTTGAGGCTGTGGACGATAATGAACTGGCAGCTATGAATAAAAACTTGAATATTAAGCTTGAATACGGGAAGGCGTTTAAAAATATCCATAAGGCTGGAATCGCAGTCCTTGGAGCTTTCATCATCGGTACAAATCTGGATACTGAAAAAACAATAATAGGGAAGGCAGACTATATTCTACACAATCCCGTAGATGTGATACAGGTCACAACACTTACGCCGCTGCCTGGAACGGAATTATTCCAACAGATGAAGAAGGACGGTCAGCTGCTCTATTCAAATTTCCCCGCTGATTGGATTCATTTTGATATGACCGAGCTTACTTTTAAGCCCGACCAAATCAGCCCTGTCTCATTCGAGCGAATAAATGAACTCCAGCAGAGGAGGCTGTTATCGCTCTCTGTATTAATTCGAAAGTTTTTTGGAACCCTGATAAGAACCGGAAAGCTGGAAACCGCGTTATGGGCGCTGAATTCAAACTTCGTTTATCGAAAGGCTTTTTTATGCAACAGAAAACATAATTTCGGAAAATCTAAAGTTCGAAGCCCAGGAAGGTCCGCACAACCCAGCCGATAAGAAATGATATTATCGCAACGCCGACGCTGATACCGGCCATTTCAAAGAAGCGCTGTCGAAATGACAGGTCTTTTGCAACTGAAATATAAAAGTTGAAAAAGAATATTATCAGCATAGCGATAAGCACGGTAATTCCCAGATTTATAAACGGGTTCGCAAACAGCAGAAAGGGGAGTACGAGCAGCATCACTGTAATTATATAAGCAATTCCGGTGTACAGGCTCGAGCTGAAGGCCCGGTCTTCCTTATCCTGTTTTTTAGACAGATACTCGCTTGCACCCATGGATAATGATGCTGATATGCCGGTAATCAGACCCAGCATGGCGATGTTTCTACTGTCCTGGATGGCGAAGGTGTAGCCGGCGAGGGCTCCTGTCAGTTCTACGAGAGCGTCGTTTAGTCCAAGTACTATCGAACCCATATAGTCGAGCCGTTTTTCATTAAGCATCTCAATCAGCTCTCGTTCATGGCGTTCTTCATCATCCATGATAGATTTTAATTCTGGCAGATGCTCGGCTATTCTGGTGTATCCGGCATGAGCGTCAGCTTCTTCGTTTTCAAGCATCTTGAATGAAAAGGTTAATCCAAGTATCCGGGCAGAGATGAGATATATAAAGATCTTGAATCTTCGCGGCTTCACATCCATGCCTGAATAGGTTTTCAGTATTTCATAGTGCTTTTTTTCATCTGCTGCTATCTTCGAGAGGATTTTTTTATTTGCGGGCTCCTTCGCTCTATCTGCGATTTTTCTGTAAATGATAGAGGCATCTATCTCATTTTTTTGATCAGCTGTAATCTCAGCGAGTATTTCCTTTGATATTTCACGCATATTCTCTCCTCTTAAAATCTATTCTGCAATTATTTTACTGTAATAAGCGCCCGCCCTGATTTACCATTGATTCTGATATTGAGCGGGTTATCGAATCGGACGATTCTAATAAACTCATCATCAGAAACAGCATCCATCCTGCTAAGGCTTTCAACATTAAAAATACCGTCTTCAAGTTCCGGGTTGATAGTAAGGTAACCGCAGCCCAGGGAGGTTATGTTCTGAAAGAAATGAGTTCCCTGACTGGGCTCTACCCGAAAATCTTTAGTCCCTGATTCTACTATTATTTTAGCGTGCGAAATTGCAGGCCAGGCAAGCGGAATCCCGAGCCATGGGTCGGTGGAGCCTAATCTTCCCTGAACAACAAGAAGATAGTCCTTTTCCTGTTCCGTATATTCCTTGTTGATCTCATTCAGCTGTTCGCCCATCTCTTTGGTACTTGAACGATCAAAGCATTCTGGTTTTATATATACTATGTCGGTGATATTCTGGTAGACACCGTTGCCGAGTGCTTTACAGGAATAGATCAGGGTATTGTCGGGGAGTTCTTTTTCAATCTGGGTATCAGAGTTTTCCAGATTTTCAACAATCGGTCGGATCTGAAGAAAACTGAATTCAGTCGGCTCTCCTTCAGGTGTGTCAAGATTAACCGCGAACTCTATTTCGATAGGTACATTCATTGCTTCTCTGCCGATTTTAAGCAGCCGTGAGATGATTTCGGCGAGCGGGAAGCTATTATATTTCAGGACTCCTGCAAAGGTGAGTACTTTCCTGCCGGCCCGGCTGCTTCCGTCTCTGAGCCGATTGTTCTGGAAATCATAACTTGATACTAGTTGAGTCATTGAGCCGTCATCTTCAGCCTTTTCAATACTCTCGGAAACCAGATAACATTTCTCAGGTTTAGCCGGGTCAAAGTGTTTTCGATCCAGATTCAGTGAGTAGAATTCCTTCTGGGTTGAGCGAAGTGCTGTCTGCGGATCCGTGAGCTGGATTATTTTCCTGGGGTAGGCCGGGCAGAACCGGAGCACTGTGCCGCCGTCTACGACTGTTTTCCCAAGTCCGAATGCTGCATCAACGATTCCATCCTCCGGTTTTTCAGGTCCAATTGGATAGAAATTGAGTGAACGGGCAACGCCTGAGATGTTGGGGTAAAAACGGTTTTTATAGGTATTGCCGGCCACCTCCTGGATGACTACGGCCATTTTTTCCTCTTCTACAATATTATTTGTAGATTTCATATATAGTTTGCTGTGTTGATAATAGGTGGAAGCATAGACCGCCTTGATTGCCGTAAACAGCTCTTCTTTGCGGACTTTCAGAGATTCGTCAATGTTTGAAAGCATGTAGGTACTGTAAATACCGGCAAAGGGCTGATAATGACTGTCTTCAAGAAGACTTGATGAGCGAACGGCCAGCGGTGCTTCAATCTCTCTGAGGATAGCCTCAAGATCAGGGAGATAGCTGTCAGGTATTTCAGCTTTTAGAAAAATCTGTAAGAGCTCAGCATCATCTGTATTCTTCAGTGCTGCGTTGTGCAGATCATTATGCAGCATGAAATCGTCAAACATTTCGGTCGTCAGTACTATGGTTCTGGGAATGGCGATATTTACATCGGGGAAATCAAGAAGGTTTTCATGTTCATGCAGCTGCTGATTTACAAAGGCCAGACCCCGCCCCTTTCCTCCGAGAGAACCGTTTCCTATGCGTGTAAAGTAGCTGAGCTCATCAAATCTATTGCGGTCGAATTCGGCAATGACGCCCTTGCCCATGTTGGTTCTGTATGATTTTATTGAGTTTGAGATGAATTTGCGCATCCCTTTCATATCTCCGGTGTCTTCAAGCGAGATGTCTCTGATCTGTTTCGCAAGATTGAAAAGGGAACGGGCCATAAGCCACCTTGAAAAATCATTTCTTAGGACATGGTAGGAAAAGCTCGTGTCGCTGAGCTTCGCTATTCCGTACTGAAGCTCCCGAAGGTTTTTTGCAACTCCTGTTGATTCGCCCGTCATCGGTTCTTTGAAGACGAAATCTCCAAAACCGTAGTTAGTCTGGATATAGAATTCAAGATCTTTCAGCAGAGTCTTGGTGTGTTTGTCCAGGAATGCGACACCGCTGCAGTCGGAGCAGCTGTTGTAGGCTGATCTTGAAGACTGAAGAAGAATCGGAATATTCCCGGTTTTAGAATGAATGTGTTTACAAAGTGCATATCCCGCTTCTTTATCGAGGTTGCCCTCCCGGTGAAATTCTATATCTGAGATCACTCCGAGCAGATTATCCCGATACTCATCAAAGAGAGCGATGGCCTCTTCATAGTTTCTGGCAAGCAGAATTTTAGGCCGTCCTCTCATCCTTATTGTCTGCTGCCATTCGTTCAGCCCCTCTGTCATCGCATTATGAGCCTGCCTTATGAGGGACGCGTATATTACCGGCAGATAACTTGAATAATAATGCATTGAATCTTCAACCAGTATTATACATTGTACTCCCAGTCGGCTGACATCGTACTCTGCGTTCATCTTGTCTTCGAGAAGTTTGACCATCGCCAGCATTGTATTTGCATTGCCCTGCCATGAGAATACGTAATCTAAAGCTCTCAGTTCTTTGATTCTGAGAATTCTCATAGTTTCCTTTGTAGATACAGGGCTGAGAAGAATAACCGGTTTGTGAGGATAATCAGATTTGATCCTTTCAGCGAGGTCTTCAGCAGAACTTCCACCCACGCTTAACATCACAATAATAAGATCATAATTTTTTTCCGTTAGAAGTCTGAGCGCTCCGTCGGACGATGATATATGGGTGAACTTAGGGGGATACCTCAAACTCAGGGAGACATACTCCTGAAACAGCAGCTCATCTATCCTGCCGTCGCTTTCCAGCATGAAGTGATCGTAGTCACTGCAGACTATAAGAATTTCACTGATTCTGCATGACATTAAATTTTCAAATGGAAAATTCTCTGAGAGTGACGGTTTATTCATGGGTTATTATTGCTCAATTTCAGTTGAATGACAAGGATTTGAAGATCGTAATATTTCTCTGATGTGATACTAAAGATAGAGTTAAATCAGAGGGATGAAGTGGAAAGCGTATTGACTCCTGACTTTAATGGGCGTACTGTAGCGGCATATCTGTATTTACGGAGGTACAAATGTACGACCGACAAAGTTTTATATCCGAACTGGAAAAAAGAAATCCAGGCGAACCGGAATTTATCCAGGCAGTCAGCGAAGTGCTGGAATCGGTGATCGACGTAGTGAATGATGATCCCGAATACCTGAATGCAAACATTCTTGAGCGAATCACGGAACCCGATCGTGTTTTCATGTTCAAGGTAGAATGGGAAAATGATGAGGGCGAGGTATGTGTAAACAAAGGCTACCGCGTTCAGTTTAACAACAGCATAGGTCCCTATAAGGGAGGCCTCCGGTTTCATCCGAGCGTCACACTCAGTACGATGAAATTTCTTGCTTTTGAACAGATATTCAAAAACAGTCTTACCACCCTGCCCATGGGAGGCGGAAAAGGCGGTTCTGATTTTAATGCAAAAGGGAAATCGGATACCGAAATCCTTCGCTTCTGCCGATCATTTATGACCGAACTTCAAAAGTATATCGGACCGGAGACTGATGTCCCCGCCGGAGACATAGGTGTGGGCAGTCGGGAGATAGGATATTTATATGGTCAGTATAAGCGGCTTCGCGACGAAAACAGCGGTGTACTAACCGGAAAAGGAAGAAACTGGGGTGGTTCTCTGATTAGACCTGAAGCAACAGGCTATGGAGCAATATATTTTGCTGATGAGGTTGTGAAAGCGCAAAATGAAACTCTGAACGGCAAGACTATAGCAGTCTCAGGTTTCGGTAATGTAGCCTGGGGCGCTTGTATCAAGGCCACCGAACTCGGCGCAAAGGTCGTCGCTATTTCCGGACCCGACGGTTATGTCTATGACAAGGCCGGGGTTTCTACAAAGGAAAAGTGGGATTACATGCTCGAACTCAGAGCTTCCAATAATGATGTTGTTCAGCCCTATGCCGAACGTTTTGGTGCGGAATTCTTTCCCGGTAAAAAACCCTGGGAACTCAAGGTCGATATTGCCTGCCCTTGTGCATTTCAGAACGAACTGAATCGTGCCGATGCAGAAGCGCTGATTAAATCGGGAGTACAGTATGTGGTTGAAACATCAAATATGGGCTGTACTACCGATGCTGTTAATCTCTTTTTAAACAAGAAGATCCCCTTCGGCCCGGGAAAGGCTGTAAATGCCGGCGGTGTTGCGGTTTCCGGTCTTGAGATGTCTCAGAACTCGCTTAAATACTCCTGGGAAGCGGAAGAGGTTGATGCCAAACTGAAAAGAATTATGAAGGATATTCATGAAGCCTGCGTAACTGACGGAACTGACGCCGGCGGATACATAAACTATGTGAAGGGTGCGAATATTGCAGGTTTCCGCAAGGTTGCCGATTCAATGCTTGATCTTGGATATTAATCCCTATAAAGTTCAAAAGCAGGCCGGTTTTTACCGGCCTTTTTCTTTGCCTTAAAACCCGAGTACTCCCTTGACACTTCCGGTGTTTCTGTTTATAGTAACGTTACTATTTGTAGAAACGGTGGTTGTCCACCAACAGGAGATCTTGATGAGTTCAAATCATCTTGTAAAGAAAATCCCCGGTGAAAAATTCACACCCTTTGCACTTGCCTGTAAGTTAAAGGCAGTCGCAATACTTGAGTCTTCCTCATTGAGCAAAGGCCGTGCGCGATACTCGCTGCTGCTCCTTAATGAGGCATTCAGAATGGTGCAGAACGATGCAGTTACATATCTTGTCACTAAAGACGGACGCAGGAAGAAGATCGTTAACGGCGGGCGCGACATTTTAGATGCTGTTAAGCGGTTTGCCCTCTTTCATAAGGATGTCGAACATGATTTTCCCTTTCCTGCGGGCGGTATTGGGTTTCTCTCATTTGAATTCGCCCGTTTTTGCGACGACATCAAGTTCGTAGAGCGCAATGATGCATTAGGACTGCCCGATGCGGCATTTATATTCGGCAGTTCATTTCTAATCTTTGATCACTATACCGATGAAATCTATATTCTTGCTCTTAACTATCCGGGATATAAAATCGATCTCGAATATGAGCTTGAAAAGATTGAAAAGAAAATCTTTGATCTCAACTTCAACTACATGGCTGATCCTCCTGAGGTAGCCCCCGCGGTGATGCTGAACAATGATGAAGTTGCCGAGAAATATAAGAAAAATGTTGCCCTCATTCGTGATGAGGTTATCAAGGGGAATTTGCTGCAGGGAGTACCGTCGCGAAGGCTCGAGATTAAAACCGAAATAGAAGCCATCGACGCCTACCGCAGCCTAAGAACCGCCAATCCTTCACCCTATCTTGTTTATCTTGATTTTGGTGATTACCAGCTTTACGGTGCGTCACCCGAGGTCCATGTGAAGGTGAAAAACGGCAAAGTGATTGTTCGCCCGATTGCAGGGACCAGGCGGCGCGGTAAGAATGAAGCAGAAGATATTGCACTTGCAGACGAGCTTCTTGCAGATCCCAAGGAAAGAGCTGAGCATTTGATGCTGATAGATCTCGCACGTAATGATCTAGGCAGGGTTTGTAAAATCGGAACCGTGAATGTCACCGAGTATATGATAATAGAAAAGTATTCAAAGGTGATGCATATCGTATCACAGGTTGAAGGAGAGCTGTGTGATGATTGCGACAGCACAGATGCAGTCAGAGCCACCTTCCCGGCCGGAACGGTGAGCGGAGCACCCAAGATACAGGCTATAGAGACAATTTCAAAGATAGAGAGCTGTAACCGCGGTTTTTACGCAGGTCTGGTCGGTTACATGGATGCAACAGGCGATCTCGATACTTGTATCACTATCCGCAGCGGGCTTAAGAAGCACGACAAACTCTACCTGCAAGCCGGCGGCGGAGTCGTTTATGATTCTACTCCCGAGCGTGAATTAGAAGAAACAAACGAAAAGCTCAGAGCCGCGACCCTTGCCGCCGGCATCGAGGTATAGAGGAGAAGCTGATGATTGCAATAATCGATAACTATGATTCGTTTACATACAACATCTTTCAGGAGGTTTCGGAGCTTACTGATGAAGAGGTAAATGTCTATCGTAACGATAAGATAAGCCTTGCACAGCTGAAGGAGCTGAACCTCTCAAAGATTATAATATCACCGGGTCCTGGCACTCCTGCTGATGCAGGAATTTCAATTGAAGTTATCAGGGCCTTCAGCGGGAAGGTTCCGATTCTCGGCGTTTGTCTTGGGCATCAGGCGATAGCTGAAGCCTTCGGCGGAAGGATTGTTCAGGCAGGCAATATCGTACACGGGAAGGTTGAAAAGATTAAGCTTGACGGAAGGGGGTTGTTCCGAAATCTTGCGTCTGAGGCAGAGTTTACCCGTTACCATTCACTCGCAGCTGAGCGTTCTAGTCTTCCGGAATGCCTGGAAATTACAGCCGAGAGTTTTGACGGTGAGATAATGGGGGTCAGGCATAAGGATCTGATTGTTGAAGGAGTACAGTTCCATCCCGAATCTATCGGCTGTATTGAGTCTGGAAGGACTATCTTAAAGAATTTTCTCCGCTACAAACGGGAACCGCTTGATAAAAAGGGAATGCTTAACAAACTTCAGGAAAAAGGACATTTAAGCTTTGATGAAGCGGCTGATTTTATGGATGAGCTTACAGAGGGCGCTCTCAGCCCTGTATTTACTTCTTCCATTCTTACTGCATTGAACTGCAAGGGGATTACGGCTGAGGAAATTGCAGGATGCGCGTCGGTGCTGAAGAAGAAAAAACTGCTGATTAAAACCACATCTCCGTCACTCGATACCTGCGGTACCGGAGGAGACGGAATGCATACCTTCAATATTTCATCGCTGTCTGCGCTTATTGCCTCGGCCTGCGGAGCAAAAGTCGCGAAACACGGCAACAGGGCAGTGAGCTCAAAGAGCGGCAGTGCGGATTTCTATGCCGAGCTCGGCATCAACTATAATCTCACTCCTGCGCAGTCCGAACAGATGCTTGAAGAGGAGGGTTTTGTTTTCATGTTTGCTCCTATCTTCCACGGTGCAATGCGCCATGCCGGACCTGTCCGTGCCGAGCTGGGGGTGAAGACTATAATGAACCTCTTAGGGCCGTTGGTAAATCCTGCGGAAGCCGATTATCAGATTATCGGTGTCTATTCCAAAGAGCTTTGCCCTGTAATGGCGAGGGCGGCAAAGATGACCGGAGTGAAAAGGGTGATGGTTGTGCACAGTGAAGACGGGCTTGATGAGCTGTCTCCTGCGGCTCCTGCCCGGGTTTTCATGATTGACGAGAATGATGATGAATCAGATATGCTCTTTGATCCGGCTGAAGTCGGATGCGGCGGATTCGTGACGTCTGAACTCATCGGCGGCAGCGGTTCAGAGAATGCGGCAACTGCGTTGCGGATAATTGAGGGTGGTGGGCCGGAAGCGATTAAAACAGCCTGTGTTCTGAATGCAGGGGCTGCACTTATGGCCGCAGACATTGCAGAAACAATTGCTGAAGGTTGTGTAAAGGCGGGGCAGGTACTCGAATCAGGTGCTGTGAAGGCCAAACTCGCCGCGGTTGTAAAGAAATCTCAACAATTGGGATGCAGCAATGTCGGTTGAGAAAAACAGAGATATTAGAGCCGAAATCGCCGGTCGCCGGGCTTTGGATGTCCAGTCATTCGGGGCGGCACAGGGGCTTAAACTGCCGGAAGAGCGTGCACTGCCGGTGGTCCCATTTCTGCAGGATCCCCGGGTTATCTGTGAAATCAAGCGTAAATCACCTTCGGTCAGCAATATAGATACGTCCCTCGACCCGGTTGAATTGGCGCGAAAATACAGTGAGGCCGGAATACGCAGCATATCTGTACTTACCGAGCAGAATTACTTCAGCGGTTCGCTTGCTGATTTAATCGCTGTAAAAACCGCGCTGCCGGAAATGGCGGTTCTGCGGAAGGACTTCCTGCTTACCGAAGAGGATGTAGAAGTCAGTTTTCGAGCGGGTGCTGATGCATTTCTCTTGATAGCATCTCTGCTTGATGCGGACAGGCTCAAGTCCATGTATGAGCTCGGCATCAAACTTGGAATGACGCCCGTGGTTGAGCTTCACAGTCAGGATGATATTGACAGGGCATCCGGATTCAAACCGGAGCTTGTAGGGATTAACAGCCGCGATCTCAGGGTTTTTAAGATTAAACCGCTGCAGCCGCTTAAAATCCGCTCGATGATAGACTGGGCCTGCAGGATAATCTATGAATCGGGGATTAAGACCGAATATGATATTGATTTTGTGAAGGGAACGGAATTTGACGCGGTTCTTGTAGGCGAGGCTACGGTCAGAGATTCAGGCTTCGCCGGAAAACTCGCCGCTGCCTTCGAGACATCGGCCTTAGGAACAGTCGCCTTCGGCGACAGCTTACCCGCTTCGAAGGAATCGGAACGGTTCGCATTCTTCCGCAGACTGTACGGCAGGTGCAAGCCCGGTCGCCCACTTGTTAAAATCTGCGGCATCACCAATCATGAAGATTTGAGAAAGGTTATAAGTCTCGGAGCAGATGCAGCAGGCTTCATCCTTGCCGAATCACCGCGAAAGGTAAGCCCGACCTTCATCGAAAGCTGCCGTGATTTTGATATTCTGAAAGTAGGTGTTGTCGTCCTGCTGGAGGGGCAGCCGCTGCCCGATGAGATCGCAGCCCTTCTGAGCTCAGGCGCGCTTGATGCCGTCCAGTTTCACGGAAATGAGCTGCCGTCGCAGTATCTACAGTATCCCGGCTACAAGGCTGTACGCATAAAAACAGCTGAAGACGCGGAAGCTGCGGGCAGGCTGCCGGGACCGGTCGTCCTCATTGACGCCTTCAGTGAGGCAGCCTACGGAGGCACCGGTAAACAGATATCGCCTAAGCTTGTACAAATCGTGGCCGGTCAGCAGACGCTCTGGCTCGCCGGCGGAATCAAACCCGAAAATGTATGCAGGCTGGTCAGCAGGTACCGGCCCGAATTGATAGATATATCGAGCGGGGTAGAGTTGTCCCCCGGCAAAAAAGACCATGACAGGCTGACAGAGCTTTTCAGTGAAATATCACGTGCGGGCGAGTCCGGGGCGGAGGAATAGAGTGGAAAAATACAATAATTATTTCGGAGATTTCGGCGGCCGCTATGTTCCTGAAGTGCTTAGAG
>DMKD01000243.1 GCA_003454605.1 Spirochaeta sp.
GTTGATATTAAAGAAGCGGTAGAAAAGATTGTAACCGGAAGGATTTTTGATAATGGAATTATCTGCTCCGGAGAGCAGACTGTTATTGCTCCGGAAGAGCTTTATGATGAAGTGATGACAGAAATGAAAGCAAACGGCGGTTATATTGTGAGTGATCCTGCTGAAAAGGAAAAGATGGTTACTGCGTTGTTTCCTGGCGGCAACATAAACAGAGACCTTGTTGGACAGACTATTCAGGCTATAGCAAAAACGGCCGGTATTGAAATGCCCGAGAGCACTAAGGTTATAGTAATTCCAGAAGATGCATCAAATAAAACCAGCCTGCTTAGAAAAGAAAAAATGTTTCCAGTTATAGTACCATTCAAATACGGAGATTTTAATGAGGCAGTCGAGATTGCTCTAGAAAATCTCGATGTAGAGGGGAAGGGCCATAGTGTAACAATACATTCGGAAAATGATGAGCACATTCTTGAACTCGGTGAAAGAGCGCCAGTCGGCCGTGTTCTCGTTAACCAGCCCTGTTCTCTCTCAATCGGTGGAACATTTCAGAATGGACTCAACGCAACTAGTACTCTCGGCTGCGGTTCATGGGGAAATAATAGT
Organism: Spirochaeta sp.; assembly: GCA_003454605.1. Lineage (GTDB taxonomy): Bacteria > Spirochaetota > Spirochaetia > UBA9216 > UBA9216 > Thalassospirochaeta. The sequence continues at coordinate 604 of DMKD01000243.1, forward strand.
ATCTCTGAAAACTTCTATTATAAGCATCTTCTTAACATTACCAGGGTTGCAAAGATCAGAAAGAATGCTGTTATTCCAACAGATGAAGAACTCTGGGCTGAAGAGGACTAATTTAAATGAAACTTCTTGAGTATAAGGCGCATGAACTTTTTAAGCGGTTCAACCTTCCTTGCAGCGACGGGAACGTCGCTGTATCCCTTGACGAACTAAAGAGTCTAAAGGGAAAGGTTAATTTTCCGGCAGTGATCAAGGCGCAGGTTCAGACCGGAGGCCGAGGCAAAGCCGGAGGTGTTCAGTTCGCTGAAAATGACGCGGAATTGATTGAAAAAGGTACTAATATTCTTGATATGAAGATTAAAGATCTTCCAGTGAACAGAATTTTCATAACTGATAAGGTTGAGATAGATAAGGAGATGTATCTTAGTTTTACCCTTGATAGAAAACATAAAAAGACCGTAATGATTTTCAGCCCTGAGGGCGGAGTTGATATAAACGAGATTGCTGAGGCTCACCCTGAAAAAATTGTGAAAGTACTCATTAATCCGGCAGACAATATAGATGATTTTGTAATCGAGTACGCGATGGACAAAACCGGGCTTGATCGAAGCTATTTGGATGAGTTTAAAAATGTTTGCAAAAAGCTCTATGATGTTTTCATAAATATGGATTGCATGCTTGCCGAAATCAATCCTCTAATTATTGATAAGAACAATAAAATCATTGCCCTGGATGGTAAAATTGATATTGATGATAATTCTCTTTTCAAGCATAGGGATATCAGGATTTTTAAAGATGAGATTGAAGAAAATCCTCTTGCTCTAGATGCACGAAATTTTGATTTCCTCTATATACCGGTCAAGGATGAGGGAAATATTTCAGTAGTCAGCAATGGCTCAGGCATGATAATGAGTTCAATTGACCTGATCGCCAAAAAGGGAATGACAGTGACATCAGCTCTTGATTTGGGAGGAGGAGCCACAGCTGAAAGAATCAAAGAGGCTCTTAGGATTGTCGCTTCAAACCCGAAGGTTGATACAATTTTTATTAATATTTTCGGTGGAATTACCAGATGCGATGAAATTGCAAATGGCATCAAGTCAGCAATGAAAGATCTCGGGAAAACGAGGCTTGTTACAAGACTCGAAGGTACAAACAAAGAAGCGGGTCTTGAAATATTAAAGAGCATTGACGCTGATATTCAATTAGCGGACGGTCTTGTTAACGGTGTAGAGAAACTTGCGCAGGAGATGTTGGTATGAGCTTTTTTGTAGATCAAGATACAAGACTGATTGTTCAGGGAATAACAGGCCGTGAGGGAACTTTCCACACTGAACAGATGCTGGAATACGGCACTAAGGTTGTTGCAGGCGTTACGCCCGGAAAGGGCGGTACTGAGGTGCTCGGCGTGCCGGTTTTCAATACAGTACTTGAAGCGATGGAGGCGACTGATGCAAATGCGACAGTACTCTTTGTTCCTCCTAAATTCATGTACAAAGCAGCTTATGAAGCAATAATATCAGGAGTTCCTCTGGTAATTACTATCGCAGAGGGCGTTCCGGTGCATGAGATGCTCAAACTGCATCATTTGGCAAAGGAAAAGGGCTGTCGCTTGATTGGTCCCAATTCATTCGGAATAATATCACCGGGTAAGGCGAAGGCCGGCTTTATGGCTCACCGTATATTTATGCCCGGCAATGTGGGGATAATGTCGAGAAGTGCCACAAACTGCTATGAAACTGTTTTTCTCATGAAACAGAAGGGGATAGGTCAATCAACATGTATTGGAGTAGGCGGTGATATGATTCCGGGATCAACCTTCGCGGATATGCTTCCGTTTTTTGAGGCAGACCTGGATACAAAAGTGATCGTTATGATTGGAGAGATCGGAGGTAGCGAAGAAGAACTCGCGGCTGAATATATAAAGAAACATGTAACCAAACCGGTAGTTGCTCTGATTGCGGGCAAAAACGCTCCGAAAGGAACTAGCATGGGACATGCCGGTGCTATTGTATCACCGGATGGCGAAGGTTCAGCTGAGAACAAGGAAGCTGTTTTAAAGGCTGCAGGTGTTGTTACAGCTGAAGGTACAGAGCATCTTGTAGAGATACTTGCCGGTATGGTTTAAGGAGATAAAAATGGAAAAGAAAAAACTACTTAAAATATATCATGACATGCTTGTGATAAGAAAATTTGAGGAAAAGGCATTAAAGCTGTTTGAGGCAAATAAGCTCAGAGGTTCTGTTCATCTAACAATAGGTCAGGAAGCGGTTGCTGCTGCTGTCTGCTCAAATCTGCGTGATGAGGATTATATTAC
>DMKD01000392.1:0-434 GCA_003454605.1 Spirochaeta sp.
CTGACCGTCCACATATGGTTCACTCCCTGCTGAATAGCCTGTTCAAGAGCCCTTGCCTTGTTCTGACCGCTTGCAAGCAGTAGTACTTCTTCTGCACTCATTATTGTTCCTACCCCTACAGTGATTGCCTGTTTGGGTACTGCAGAGGTGTCATTACCGAAAAAACGGGAGTTAGCCGTCCTTGTAACAGGAGTAAGGGTCTTCACTCTTGTTCTGGAGCGCAGACTGCTGCCCGGTACATTGAAGGCTATGTGTCCGTCATCTCCGACTCCGGAGAGAAAGAGATTTATGCCTCCGTATGATTCAATCTTTTCTTCATATCGCCCGCATTCAGCTGTTAGATCGGCTGCCATGCCGTTCGGTAGATTTGTGTTTTCTGCGGGAATGTCTATATGATCAAATAATTGTTCATTCATGAAGCGGTGATAGCTTTG
>DMKD01000392.1:497-4053 GCA_003454605.1 Spirochaeta sp.
CTTAAAGCTGACAAGCCCCTCTTTATGCATGTTAATAAGGGTCTTATATGTTCCGATGGGAGAGGAGCCGGTCGGAAGTCCGAGCACGAAGGGATTATCGGAGGTCGGTTTGAACTCGTTTATTCTTCGTACAATGTATGCTGCAGCCCAGTTGCTGAGGGTTTCATAGTTTTTCTGAATTATAACGCGCATTATCTAAATCTCCTTCTTTTTAAACTCGCCGTTCACTAGGGTTGCGATATTATTGAATTCTTTGTCGAAAACTGCAAGGCTGGCTTTTCTTCCGGGAAGAAGAGAGCCTATGGTTTTATCAAATCCGAGGATCGATGCAGGGGTGTAGCTCGCCATCAACAGGGCCTCTTCGGGGGACAAACCGTATTCTGTCATGTTTTTTACTCCGCGATTGAGCGTCAGTGAAGAGCCTGCGATTACATCATCCTTTGTTCGGTGAAAAAGGCTGTCATCTCCGAGGTAGACCTCTTCATTGTTCGCAAGCAGACAACCCTTTTTCTGACCCGTCGGTTTAATGGAATCTGATACGAGGCAAATTTTATCTGCAGCTTTTTCTTTGATCAGGAGTCTGATGATTGCAGGATGAACATGCTCTCCATCAGCAATCAGTTCACATGTAAGTTCCGGGTGAATAAGTATCGTACCGACAATGCCCGGATCACGGTGGTGCATGTTCCGCATAGCATTAAAAAAATGGGTAGAGTGGGTGATTCCGGCCTCCATTCCCTCTCTCATCTGATCATAGGTTGCGCTTGAGTGGCCTGCCTGTAGAATAATCTGCTTTTTCCCGCAGAAAAGCGCTAGTTCACGCATGTTTTTCAGCTCGGGGGCTATTGTCATATTGGTTATATGCCCCTCTGCTGCATCATAAAAGTTCTGCATGAGTTCAATATCAACGTCGCGAATGTGTTCGGTAAGCTGAACACCTCTTTTTTCGGGATTGATAAAGGGGCCCTCAAGATGCAGTCCGAGGATTTGAGCTCCATTTTCTTTTCCCATCGCCGCGACCGAGGTTTTAATTGATCTTATAAAATCTTCATCAGCCTGCGGGTAGATAGTCGGGCAGAATGCGGTTACTCCGTAATTAATTAGAGCTTCACTCATTCCCTGAACAGCCTCGGTGGTAAGATCATCGGTTCCAAAACCGTGAATACCGTGGATATGGGTATCGATAAGACCGGAGCTCAGATATGCTCCCTCCAAATCATAGAGAGCAGTTCCGGACGGAAATTTTTTCTGTTCAAAGCGCTTTTTACTGAAAACATCCGAGATGTAGCCTTCTTCAATGAGAACAGCGCTTTTTTCGATTCGTGTGACCCCGGTGAAAACCGTGGCATTATATAAGATTATACTCTTCATCTATTGTTTCCTGTTGCTGGTCAATTAAAACCAATAACTAATTAAAAGATAAATATATTGAGCCTTCAAGTAAAGAATAACGCTGTACCCGACGGCTATTCTCTTATTATTATATAATAGAAGGACAGAAAATGAATATAGATTTTAAGGGATTAGTTACAAGAGAATCCGAATCAGGTTTCAGCAGCAGTATAGAGGACTGCCCTATGGAATTGCGTCAGCAGATATGGAGCAGACTCGCTAATGAGTATTTATGAAGAAATTGAGCTTGATGAGCTGGTGGAAAGAATCGATAAGATGCTCAACGGCCGCTCGCGGGGCAGGGTACTTGTAAGGCATCGTAGTTGATGCCTGCTCTAATACTCTTTTATTTTGGAAGTTCATGAGTGATAGAATAAATCCTCCTAGGCTTGATTGCAAGAAAAATAAACATTTTCGATCAAAGACTGTTTTTGATATGGGCAATCTGCCGGTCCGACAGGCCGAGCGAAGCGTCGTCGTGAGCTCTGCTTTTTGATAAAACCGGCAGCGGCAGCTGCTCGAGATGCCCCCGCAGAACCTTTAGCGAGTTGAATTTTTTCCTGAATATGAAGTTGTAAATATCCGAATTGAACAGAGCTGCAAGTTGTTCTGCTCCCCATCCTGACTTAATCAGTTCTTCGCCCGGAATTATGATATTTGCGCTGTTAAGCGTCAGGAGTCCATCAGGGTCAACTGCGAATTTGAGATGTTTCGAGATGAACCGATACACAAGTTTTTCAGCTGTACGGTATTTCCATTCAGGTGCAGACTGTTGAAATTGTTCAGGCTCAAAGCGGATAAAACTCGATGGTCCGGTAATCTGACCCGGGGCGATGTCGCTTCCGCGTATAATCGGTTCAAATCCTTCCGTCTGCCTATCGGAAATAAAGCGGGCATTGTTTCCCGTCACGATTCCAAGAGCCCATTCAGCCCTGCCTTCAAGACTGGTATGAGGCAGATTGTAGATACTGTCGATAATCGCTGTATCTTCAGCACTCATATTTATGTTGAAGCAGTTTTTGCCGGAATCTGCGTCCGGACTGCTTTTTTTGTTCGCGTCGGATTTTATCAGTTCCATGGTTACCACTGGTGTAAATACATTGCTGAATGCCCTGCCGCGATCATCAATCCTGCTTATTCTGCTCTGCTCAAGTATATGCTGTCTGATATCCTTATGTCGATTCACATTCGTGACTGATTCAGGCAGCACCAGCGAGATTACTCCCTCAGGTTTTACAAGCTCCAGGCATCTGCTGATAAAAAATGAAAAACTTTCACTGCTTGAAACTGCCGGATACCTCTCTGCCAGAGCTTTTCGCATTCCGGCAGTCGCAGCACCCCAGGGAGGATTGGTTACAGCAAGATCGAATGGACCGATTTTCCCGGCCGCTTCCGGCAGCTCTGAGAGAAGGCTGTCTGCTGTGAATATCATCGGTGCTGAATCATAATCGGGGCACTGCAGCAGGATGTTGACGCCTGCCGTGAATGCGGCTGCAGCATCCGAATCTATGCCTATGGCTTTACCCGGGCTGCCGCCTGCTTTGATAAATGACAGAATGAACTGTCCGCTGCCGCAGCAGGGATCGATAAAGGTGTGCTTTCGCGGCTCCTCGGGAAGCTTTTGAAGGGCAGAGTCTATGAGGGTCTCGGTCAGTTTTGGCGAAGTGTAGAATGAGCCGGCAGCTGAGCGGGAGCCTCTTCGACAGAGAGCCTGATAGATGATGCCGGCAATATCGGTATCAGACGGCTTTAACTTCGGTAGTTCGATTGCGTCAATCAGCCTGGCGGAATCTATGAAGTCAGCTGCCTGGGTATCCATGGATAGTTCATTGAATCGTTCACTCAGAAGCTTGTAGGCTGCAGGATTTATGAAATCAGATGGATGCAGCTCAGCAAGTTGTGAGACCGGTTTATCTTCAGTGAGTCCATGCAGTCTGAAAAGAGCTATAGCGGTGAACCATATAATTTCAGCAGGTTCAAGATCTATGCTGCAGAGCCTGTTGCATATTTTGGTGTGGGCTGTATCCGGGAGAAGGGTTCCTGAGGTTTCTCTCTTATTCGCCCGTTTATTCAGCCTGTCTATTTCACCGCTGCGTATTTTTTCAAGCAGTGTTTCAACCTCATCCCTGTTAAACCCGCCTGTACTCCTGTGAAGATAGCCGTG
>DMKD01000082.1 GCA_003454605.1 Spirochaeta sp.
CTTTGAAGAGAGTTACTATTCACCTGAAGAAAAAGCCGTTGAATACAAGGAAAACCTGAATTGGCTGTTTACCCTGAAAAAATATATCAGAAATACGGCTGAGGGATATGAAAATTCAATCATCCCCTTCCCGACTCTGCTTACAATGAATGTTGAAAACGCCAATGCGAGCATTGATGTTTTTTACGCACAGTCATGGGGTCTTGTGCACTTCCTGCTTAACAGCAGCGACAATGCATACAACCGGGTTCTCTGGGATTCAATCAAGATTCTTTCTCCCGAAAACGACAGGAAAAACAATGAAGTTGCTATCATTAAAGACGCCTTTGAATGGGTTGGCAAAAATGAGTTCTCAACCGATTTCGTAACCTATATTGACAGGATTAAGACCTTCCCTGATCTCGTTGAAGACGGTATGGATTACTACAGTGAGAATGACCTTTCAATGGCTGAACGAACATTTATTAATGCCCTCAGCCTTCGCGACAACCACCCGGTACCCTACTACTACCTCGGACTTATCTACTATGCTGAACGCGATTATATGATGGCCGAATACTATTATCAGACAGCCATTCAGATGGGCGGAGAAGAAGGAATAACCTATTATGCCTTAGGCGTCAATGCTTATGCCGACAATAGATTTGAAGAAGCCGTTGACAGTCTGGTCAGTTCATTCAAAGATGATCCCGATTTCTACGGTGAGAAATCAGTTGCTCTGATGGTTCAGATGGATAAGGAACAGCCCGGTTTTGTGCCAACCTATCTTGAAACCCTCGGCGTCAGTCAGGCGGAAATTGAGGCAGCGCTCAGCGCATTCTGATTTTCGGATTAAGGTATAAATTCAAAAAACCGTTTTGCTTAACAGCAGAACGGTTTTTTTTTGAGTACAGCAGTTTATCTTGCCGCCTGCTCCGGCGGTTTGGTTTTACGATGCGCGGGGCGTCTTCGCCTGTTGCTGCGCCGCTGTTTGGAAGTATTATGAGCGTTGGGGATTTTGATACTGATGCCGAGTTCCTTAAAATAGAGAACTACGGCCTTTTCAACCTCGATATTTGGCGGCGTCAGAGGGGCAATCACAGCCTTCATCGCCTTGAATACCTCTCGAAAGGCGGTCTTCGTCTTCAGCGAGACCTGAGAGGGGGGCGTCAGATATGTCCGTGTTAATGCATATATCATATACTCACGTCTCACCGACTCCTTATCTGCGATCTCTTTATCAAGCATGCGCAGACTTTCCATCATTCCGTCCGTTATATCGTCGTTGACAGCAGGAACTATGTGTTGAAGCATATTATACTCAATACAATATTTAAAGATCTGCTCTGAACTTCCGCAGGCGAGAATCTTCATCAGCTCTTCAGTAAGCCTGGAAACTGCCGCCTTCTCAAGCTCTGATGAGTATTTCTTCAATGCTTTCTTAATCTTTCCCGGAAGGGGGAATCCTGTTGTTGCTGCATATTTGACAGTCCGTATAAGCCTAACCGGATCTTCCTTGAAGGTTACATCAAGAGGAATCAACGAGCAAATCCTTGCCTGCCTTACATCCTCGTAACCGCTGATGTAATCGATAAGCTGTTCCTCGATTGGTGAATAATAAAGCGCGTTGAATGTGAAATCACGGCGCTTGACATCATCCTCCATCGTACCGAAGGTATTCTGCTCATCTCCGGGTGATAATCCTCTGAAAGTTGAGACCTCTATAATTTTATTATTAAACTGAATGTGTACAAGTCTGAACCGCTTTCCGATTATCTTAGCATTCCAGAACAGTTTTTTTATCTGCCTCGGGTGCGCATCGGTCGCGATATCAAAATCTTTCGGACGTTTATTGAGAAGCAGATCCCGCACTGCGCCGCCTACGACATAGGCGTTATATCCGCCGTGTCGCAGCCTTTTAATAATCTTGAGCGCATCACTGTCGATCATTCCGGTAGTAATACCGTGTTCTTCAATCGTATATATATTGGCTATCTTTACTCTTCGCCCTTTTCCGTTGGTACCGTATCTAATTAGCAATTCTATTTTCCTGGATGTGTGATCAATTTTCCTTTTAATTATACATTAATTTCAAATACATTCAAATTCTTTAAATTTTAGATATTATTGACAACATCAGCTGTCCCGTTGCGCGCCAAAAACGCATCAGATTTTCAGTCAGCTTGAAAATTATGCTTCATTCTATTAGAATCAGCCATCATATGTTACAGGAGCTCCAATGGCCAATCTTATTCAACCCAAAGTTTTAAAGGGCTTCAGGGATTTTCTGCCGGAAACCGAAATTTCCAGAAAAGAAATACAGCAGACACTTGAAGATACCTTCAAATCATTCGGAATGGTCCCCATAGACACACCCATCCTCGAATATACCGAGGTGCTTCTCGGCAAGGGAAGCGGTGAAACAGATAAACAGATTTACCGGTTTGACGATCACGGCGGACGTGATGTAGCAATGCGCTTCGATCTTACCGTCCCCTTCGCACGCTTCATGGCGGCGCATATAAATGAACTCTATCTTCCGTTTAAGCGATATCATATTTCGAAGGTATGGCGCGGAGAAAATACCCAGAGAGGCCGCTACCGCGAGTTCACCCAATGTGATTTTGATATAGTAGGAGTCGACACACCCGAGGCTGATTTCGAGATTCTTTCGGTGATGCATGCGTCGCTTACAGCCCTCGGCATACCGGAAATCCATATGAACGTATCTCACCGCGGTATCTTCAATGCCTTTCTTGAGCATTTGGGGATCTCTGATGATCTCGCTGAAATTCTCAGGATAGTCGACAAGCTGGCCAAAATCGGTGAAGACAAGGTCATGGAAATGCTGACCGAGCTTGCAGATGCAGATAAGGCCTCAAAGATTCTCGAGTACATCTCAGCCGGCGGCAGCTTTGATGAGATTCTTTTAAAGCTCGAACAGCTCTCCGGCGGCCCAAGCCCCGGAAGCGAACGGCTTAAAACAGTAAGAACCATGATGGTCGACTGCGGCATCGATGATCTCTTTGTCCTGAACCCGTCAATCACCCGCGGTCTCGATTATTACACCGGCATAGTGTACGAAACCTTTCTTGATGCCCTGCCCGGCATAGGTTCGGTATGCTCCGGCGGAAGATATAACAACCTCGCATCAATTTACTCAAAAACCGAGATGCCCGGTGTCGGCTCGTCAATCGGCCTGGACAGGCTGATGGCGGCCCTTGAAGAGCTCGGCACTGTTTCGGCGAAGAAAAGCATGACTGACGTTCTGATAATAAATATGGACGCAAATCTCAAGGGACATTATTTCAGCATCGCTTCAAAGCTCAGGTCTGCGGGACTGAATGCAGAGGTTTTTCTCGATACAAAGAAATTTAAGAACCAGTTTACTTTCGCAGAAAGAAAGGCAATCCCATTTGCTGTCATCTGCGGTGAGGATGAGTTTAAAGCCGGAAAGATTACACTCAAGGATTTGAACGCCCGAGAAAATTATGAGATGATATCTGTTGATGAGGCAGTTATAAAAATTAAAGAAATTTCAAAAGCCGGATGATAACCCGGCTTTTGATCATTGAAAATTAGGAAGATGCCTCGTTTTGCAGGCATCTTTTTTATGCGGTTGCAGATTCAGTCTTTTTCGTTTTACCCTCTGAACTGCTGTCTTTCTTTGATTCTGACTTAGCTGAACTGTCTTCTTTCTTATCCTTCGAATCAGTTTTCGCGGCCTGAGTACTCTGTTTACCGGCCTTTGAGGAGTCATTTACATAGAAACCGCTTCCCTTGAAGATAATTCCGGTTCCTCCGGAGATAAGACGCTTTACCGGGCCTTTACAGTGTTCACATTCAGTCAGCGGATCATCGGACATACTCTGAAAGGCTTCAAAACGGTGTCCACATTCAACGCATTCGTAGTCATAAGTTGGCATATATCATTACTCCAGATGGATTTATACTAAAAACTATGCAGTTAATATAATGATAAGCGCTGAAATCGTCAAGCTGGTATCAATGTCAAAAGATGTTACTTTCCCCTGTTTGCCGCAACCCATTTGTTCCGCCAGGCAGCTGCATCAGCTAAGTACTTCTTAAAGATAGTATCTCGCAGGGTTTCATTGATAACATCCAGCATAAATTCTATAAATACCGTTGCTTTTTCAGTATTATCCGAAATGTTTAAGCCTTTATAATATTCTTGCTGATTATCCTTTATTAATTTTTCAATCGGTACAAATTCGAATATTGGATTAACATTCATAAGTATTCGAGTCTGCCAATATCTTCCAATTCTCCCATTACCATCTTCAAAAGGATGGATATATTCCATTTCATAATGAAAAACACAACTTTTAATAATTTCTAAATCTTCATCATTCTCAAGATAGTTGAAAAGATCATTCATCAAACCTGGAACCATATCTGCCCCCAGAGCAATATGGGTTATCTGATCACCTCTCATAATTCCAGACTGTGTTCTTCTAAATTCTCCTGAACTACGAATTAGTCCATTCATCAGGAGATTATGTGCTTTTAAAAAGTGTTCTATTTTATATGGTTCATATGTTTTTAGCTGATTATATGCCTTTATTGCATTCTGCACTTCAATGATATCTTTCTGTGGTCCAATAACTTTATGATCATCAATCAAAGCTGTAACATTTTCTATATTTAACGTATTTCCTTCTATCGATAATGTGGTTTCATATACTCATGATAGTATCAAATGATACCATCATCAAGATGTTTATTTTCTCATTCATAAACAGTTCTCATCTTAGCTCATTAAATTAAATTACCAGGTCCCAATCAGTTTTATCAAAAGAAATATTCCCCCAATAATAAACAACATTAGTTTCGATTTTTCTTTATTCTTAAAAATAAATCAGACATGATAAGACTGATAAATATAATTGAATTCTTACAACTTGTTCTTTATACGTATCTTTCGAAACATAAATGTTCAACGGATTAATTACATATCAGATTCAGTTCCGATTTGATGAAATCTTTTCCTTGAATAATTTCGCTATTTTCTTCGAGACAGGATGGCTGAAAATATAGGTTTTGTATACTTCCCCTGCCCATTTATCTACCATCTGTATATATTCATCATTACTTTGAGTCTTATCAATGTCATAAACAGATAGAAAACCCCGGCTGCCTGGTTTTGGAGGTAAGATTCGCTCTTCTTTATGCCTGTTTTTATAGTCATCAACAACACTGCTCAAGATTGTTGAAAGCCTGTAATTCCAGTATATTTTATCATTGAGAATCAGCTCCAGTCTGGATAAATGAAAATGATTGCTCCAGCGTCCATGTATTTCCGGGTGCTGTAAGGCATGTGCATCTACACAAAGAAATATTGTCATATTTTTAATTCCCTCTTCATGGTCAATTTTATGAGTAACATTCCCCGCTATATCAACACATTCCGAAACCCCGGAATCTACAGGAGCACCGCAAAATTGACAACTACCAATCTCTAATACTTCGACACTATTTTTTCTTGCCTGCGCTCTCCAATCCTGCATAAATTAACTCCCTGAAATGAGCTTCCTTCTAACCGAAAATATAAAATATTTTGAGGACTTGAGTGTAATGACATAAAATATTCACATTAAGACCCGCTAATATTTTTAGACATATTCAAGCCTGTTATAAGAAAACCGACATCTTGATATAACTTCAATGCTCGTTGATTTGAATATGCAACTCTTAATTTTATCTGATGAATATCAGTCAGGGACAACTGGCTTTCTAAAACTGCAATAGCTTGTTTACCAAATCCATTCCCCCGGTACCCAGCTGAGATGTAGAAGTCGTAAATAAATGTGGATTTATCTTTGAGATTGATAGAGTGCCAGAGATAACCGATCAGACATAACTGTCCCTCAATCTCAGCATCAATACATAGCAATGAATGCTCAGTGCTTTCTAACCCATCAGGGAAACTGCTTTGTAAATCCTTTTGGGCTAAGTCAACAGCTACCTCCATCGAGTGTCCATAATTTTGAGCTATCTCCTGACTATAATCTTCAATAAAATACTCACAATATGCCGGGTATTCCTCTTGACGCATTTCTCTTAGTACAACCATTTCTCATTAACCTTTGCTATTAGATTCATTCACTACTCCTTGACCTGCATAGAACCCGGACTTCTTAGGGTGCAATGATTATCAGCTCTTCCGCTGTTTATTTTATCATATCAAAAGCATTTTGACGCGATATTGCCTATGACGTTCCGCGGTTATCTAAAGCTGAATAATTGATTTTTAAATCACCCTTCTTTCAGTTCATTAATTTTTTGATTAGAAATGGGAAATGGTCTAACATTTATATCCTTGTTTTGAGATTTCCATAAATCCAGTTTTACTTGCATTCCCAATCAACTTTCAGGAGAAGTTTTTGTGGCTTTTGAAATTCTTACAGCCATATCAGGACTAAGAGAAATTCTTTCATTGATTAACTCAGACAATGATTTTCTAGATACACCCAGGTCTTTTGCAGCATCAGTTATAGTTAATCCTAATGGTTTTAAAACATCTTCTTTTAATAAAATGCCAGGATGTGTAGGCTTTCTCTTAATAATCATATAATCCTCTCAATGATAATCTTTATAATCTACAATATAAGCATCACCATCTTCAAAAAAGAATGTGGTTCTCCAATTTCCTTTTTACTGTAACAGAACAAATGTCTTTATCTTTTCCTGAAAGTTGGTGTAGTCTAAAACCTGGAAGATTCATGTCTTCGAAACGGATTGAAGCATCCAATCTATCTAAAATCCTTCCAATTTTATTTGCTTAATCAGGAATAATGCCTTTTTTATTTCCCGTCTCAAAATATTTTTGTAGGCCTTTGCGTTTAAAGGATTTTATCATGCCGCAATTGTAACCCTATAGGTACGTTTGTCAATTGCTCAAATTTCAGAAACGTTGGGTTATGTTATGATTACTCTGGTTACTCATAATGAATCCACATCCTCAATACTTTTACAATTTTATCATCTTCTAAGACCTGATAAACAATTCGATGTTGAATATTTATTCTACGCGAAAATGAACCTGTTAAATCACCGATCAATTTTTCATAAGGTGGATAATCACAAAATGGTTCATTTTTAAGAACTTCTAAAACTTTTTCTGCTTTATCCTTGAGATTTGAGGATTTTAATTTCCTTGCATCTTTTTGTGCTTGTTTTGTAAATAATAATTTATACATTACCAATCCAATTCATCTGATAAATCATCAACAGGAGTTTTCATTCCCTCTACTATTGATTCTCGCATCCCAGGAATTGATGATAGGTATAATGTCTCTTGAATACTATGCCAATCTTCTTCTCCAATTAAGATAGCATTTGATTCTCTTCCGGTAATTTCAACAGGTTCATGAGTTGAATTCACTCTCTGCACTAGATTATACAGGTCTTTTCTAGCATTTGTAACATTGATACTACTCATAGCACACCTCCGTACGTTTTTACGTACGTTATAAACTATACACCTATTATCATTAGAAGTCCAGAGTAATTTTCACATAATGTTCCTGGCTCTTCACTGAAACGTTTTGATGGGATTAGATTACCTTGCTCATCCAATTTGCCAATGCAAGTACGTTTACTTCTTGATTTTTTTTTTCTTTATCCCAATAGTTAATTGAATCATAAACATAAGTTGTGCCATTTTTTTTATTGTTTATATAAACAAGTGCCATAGCCCCCTCCCAATACCACGTTATATTTACAACGTGGTATTGGCGACTTTGTCAAGCTAAAATATTTGTAATTCATTTTATAACAAGGAATTAGCTAATCCTCGTTATAATTGTGTCGGGAATTCAGGTTA
>DMKD01000061.1 GCA_003454605.1 Spirochaeta sp.
GGCTGGCCGGTTATATACCGGATGCGGAATCCGGACAGCTGTCCTCAGTAATCGCCGCAAACGGCAAGATCACGCCTGATTTCATAATATCAATACCTGATGAAATTCAGGGGGCGGTGTTCACGGAAGAGAAAGTTTTTCTGAGTGCATCTTACGGCAGGAAAAACAAGAGCAGATTATTGATCTTCGACTCACCTTTGGAAGAGCCTTCTCATCAGCAATCTGAAATCTTCCCTGATCATACAATCCCCTTCTGGTTTATAGACGGTCTTAATAAAACGGGTGAAATAGAGATGCCTCCAATGAGTGAGGCTGTTGTGTACAGCAAGGGGCAAGTTGCAGTACTCTTTGAATCTGCAGCATCAAAATACAGGGCTACAGCGGATTTTCCCCTCGACAGGATTCAGTATCTGCCTGTGGCAGGATTGGCGGAGTTTTGATCGGTTCGTATATAGGTTAGATCTACATATATAGCGGTGATCGGTTTGATAAAATAATGGGATAGTGTTTAGATAGGGCTTGCGCTTGTGTATAAGAGCGCTTTCCCATATAATACGCAAGGTTATAATTGCGCTATTTTCAGATGAGGTAAGATAAATGTTTTCGAGTAAAAAATTTCCATTCAGGTTTACAATCAATCTGAGCAGATTTTTACAGGCTAGAATCAATGTCCTGTTGTTCAGGTTTTTACCATATAAAATTTCAAAAAAATATCTTCAGTCATTAGGCAAGCTGTATTATAAATTGAAAAAGAGCGAGAAAAATCTTATTGAAAAGACTATCGTTCATATATTCAAGAGTCAGTATCCGGCAAATGAGCTGAATGTTTTAACCGATGATATCTTCAAGAGTATATTCTCACATTACCATGAAAAACTCTTTATGGCTTATTCAAACTATTCATTCCTGAAAAAACGTTTTCTGTCATGGGTGAAGGTCACGGGTGAAGAGGAATTTGAATCACTTCTGGCCAGAGGGAAGGGCGTTATGCTTGTCACCGCACATTACGGCGGTGTTGAATGGCTGCCTGGAGCGCTTGCATCCAGAGGATACCCCGTAACTATGATTCTCAGGTTTCAGACTCAAAGACTGAAACGAACTCTTGAAAAGAGATCTGAAGAAATGAAAGATCTGCAGCTTGTCGATCTTGATGACGGCAATGTCTTTTTTACAGCTATAAATGCCTTAAAAAACGGCAGAATTCTCATAACGGAATGTGATGAGTTTGACGCATGGAAGGAATCGAAGCACGTTTCACTTAACTTTCTTGGTCAGCAGATGAATGGAGACAGGACGCTTGATATTCTTCGAAAACATTCCGGAGCATCTGTTGCAACGGTGTTGATGCATAGAGAAGGCGGTAAAAAATATACTATGAAGCTGAAGACCATGATCAGTGATGATTCAAACACTGAATCGGTAAGCAAACTGACTATGGAATCTTTAAGCGACACCCTTAATGAAAGCCCTGAGCAATGGTATCAGTGGAAAGCACTTGGTGAAAAACTTGAGCTTGATTCTGATTCACACTCTGATGAAGACATTTTAGGTGACATTGAGCCGATGGAGAAGGACTCTATTTCTATTTAAGATAATTAAGAAAGAATATCCACTTGGAAGCGTTTTTACCGTCAAAAAGTATTCTGTAGCGCTTCTTTTCATAATCGAATTCGAAGACCTTATTGAAATTATCGATGTAATGGACAAGAAACTCATTCGCAAAGGTCACATTCTCACATTCTTCACTCATGAATTCGATTCGATCTGCATAGAGCATCATATTTCCTCTGCAGGGTTTTATCATTTTATGATCCACAAGCTCAGAAAGAACGATATTTTCGGTTTTTGTCAAAACAGAATCTCCGGCTCCATCGCAGAGCTTCTTCATCTCTTCTTCCTGCCAGACCAGCCAGTCTTTCAGATCATTCCCCTGTTTTCCTTCCGGTGAAGTTTTAAGAGAACCGTTTATCCGCCATTTGCTTCCGCATGACGAGCATACTATATCATCTCCGTCTCCTGAGAGTGTATCCTGTTCCCCGCATTCGGGGCAGAGCCAGAGTATGCGCTGAATACCTGAAGCCAGATTTTCGCCTTTAAATTCAATATCATTATTCAGGGGATTCTTGATATCATCCTGATTGAGCATGTCGAAAATCTTCTTTTCTGTCTCTTTTACGCTGGTTGAAGCAATCTCTTCTGCGGATATCGTATAAAAATCTATAAGCACCCGGCCCCGTCTAGGGTTGTCGGCCCATCTCGGCTGAGTCAGATAATTGCCCGTCAAACGCGCTACTCTGATAGGCACCTTGTACTTCTTTGCAAGCATAGCAGTCCCGGGAATAAAGGCTGCAGTTTCGCCGTCCCAGCTGCGGTCGCCTTCTGGAAAGATTCCCACTACACCGCCGCTTCTCAGCATTTCGACGGTATCTTTTATCGCCTTAAAATCCGATGCACCTTTTTTCTTCCCATAGGCTCCTACAAGATCAGAGAGTTTACGCTGAAGAGCTGATACACCCTCAATATTCGCCATATAATTGACGGTGTTTTTCATATAGTAACCGACCATGTAAGGATCAAATTTATGTGAGTGGTTACCCATCAGGATAAACGGCGGTTCAGGTTCTTCATCATGGAAGACAGCCTGCATATTGTAGTTTTTGATCATTTTAGGACCCAATATTTTTCTTAGAACCGACCACATTGCATCCTGATACCATTTTGCCATATCACCCTCTCAAAACTAAGTATTCAGATATTCTATTACATTAAACTTCATATGAGAATAACATTTGCTGAAAAATTTTCTGAAAAAAATTATGGTTTCAACAGGTACGTTCTATTCTTAACTAGTATAATGATATATATTTATTTGATTATTATGAAACATTTACCTTGGTTTTCGCTCAACTTGAGTAAGTTTTTACAGGCTGAAATTAATATATTTCTATTTAAGATTATGCCTTACCGGATATCACAAATCTATCTTCATCTTCTTGGTAAGATCTATTACCGATTTAAGAAGAATGAGAAACTCCTTATTGAAAAGACTATCCATCATATTTACAATGGACGTCTTGCGCCCAATGAACTTAAAAAGCTGATTGAGGAAGTATTTAAAGGGATCTTTACTCACTACCATGAGAAACTCTTTGTCGCCTATTCCAATTACACGCTGTTAAAGAAACGCTTTTTTTCGTGGGTAACTATAACCGGCGAAGACGAATTCAAGGCGGCTTTAGCCGGCGGGAAGGGAATCCTCCTTGTCACTGCTCATTATGGTGCGGTGGAATGGCTTCCAGGTTCCCTTGCGGCAAGGGGTTATCCAGTTACAATGATTCTGAGGTTTCAGACCCGAAAATTGAAGCGCACAACTGAAAAAATCGCTCTTGAAATGAAGGACGCGGAGATTCTTGATCTTAATGACGGTAATGTAATTTTTGCTGCAATTGAAGCCTTAAAGAGCGGCAGGATTCTTGTGACGGAATGTGATGAATTTGATACCTGGCGAAAATCCAAAAAGATATCGGTGGATTTTCTGGGACAGACCATGCAAGGAGATAAAACCCTTGATATTCTCAGAAAACGTACCGGAGCAGCAGTTGCTACAGCATTGATGCACAGAAACGGTCCCAAGGATTATACTCTGAAGTTGAATACCTTGGATGCTGAAGAAGCTGCGGCCAATCCGCTGGGCAAGATCACTATGGAAATTCTGGATGAACAACTGAAAGAGAGTCCTGAACAGTGGTATCAGTGGAAGGATTTCGGCGAAGAACTCGGCTTGATGTAGAAGAGACTGTTGCACTGGGTGATTCTGCAGTTAAATCAAGGGCTTCGCCGATTAGAAAACCTTTCCGTTTTCTCCTATCCGGTGTACCTGTGTAGATAACTCTCGAAGGAGCGGTGTCAGGTTATAGGGTCAGGGTTGTATCTGATCGTTCCTGTCGAAAGAAACTGAATAGAGAGATATTAATCCTTCTTAGACTAAAAATGGAGTTTTTATTTTAAAAGAGCTCAGGAATGCTGAAACGATCATTAAGAATGAGCTTCTTTCACAACTCCCCGACTTTTGGAATCCCCTCTAATATTTAATATCTTAGAGTTCAATTATAATCCTGTAGAAATCAGTTTTGGCTTTAGTAAAATTTCTTGTGCTGTTCTGCAATAGCGCTTCCCGGCCCGATGGGACCGGAAAATAAGAGTAAGCTGGTTTGATTTACAGCAGACTCGGTAGAAATGTTGTTATAGGAGACCAGAAAGTCAAGATCATCAAATCGACTATTGTCATCAGCAGAAACGGGACAACAGCTCTGCTGACTTGTGCTATCGAATCGCCTGAAATTCCTGTTGAAACAATCAGGCAAATCCCAAGCGGCGGGGTTAGCATGCCAATTGCCAGGTTAGTAACGACGACAACTCCCATCTGCACAGGATCCATCCCGATAACAGGCAATATTGGCATAATAATGGGAACCAGGAGAATAAGCGAAACTGTTGTTTCCATAAAGGTTCCGGCAACAAGAAGCATAAGGTTTATTAATAACAGAAGAAGAATTCTGTTATCTGTCAGATTCAGGAGATAATTGCCGACTATCTGTGGAATGTTTTCCATCGTCAGAATCCAGCCGAAAATTGACGCTGCGGAAATAATAAACAGCACTATTGAAGCTAGAACTGCTGCATCAAGGATCATTCTGGGCAGTTTCTTGAGTTCAAGCTCCTTGTAAACAAATTTACCGACAATAAATCCGTATATAACGGCTACTGCAGCAGCTTCCGTGGCCGTAAAAATACCGCCGAGGATACCGCCGACAATAATGATGGTGGCACCCAGTGCCCATATAGCTTCCTTGAATGTTTTAATTACATTCTTAAAACTGAATTTAATATCCTTGCCGTAATTATTCTTTTTTGAGATTATTACGGAAACTATAATTAATGAAAGTCCTATCAGAATACCAGCAAATATACCGCCGGCGAACAATTTTACGATCGAGGTTCCAGTAATAAATCCGTAGATGATCATCGGGATACTCGGGGGAATAATTACACCGATGGATCCGCCTGCTGCTTGAACTGCTGCTGCAAACGGACTTTTATAACCCTTTTCCTTCATCGATGGAATCAGCAATGACCCTACAGCTGCGGTATCTGCTGCCGCTGAACCTGAAATACCGGCAAAAAACATACTAGCGACAATTGAAACGGCCGAGAGTCCTCCCGACAGCCATCCGACGAGAGAGTCGGCAAAATTAACTATTCTTCTGGATATTCCTCCGGAATCCATTAGAGCACCGGCAAGCATGAAAAGAGGAACCGCCATTAATGGAAATGAATCAACCGCATTTACCATGCGCTGAACTACCATCACCAGGGGGAATTCACCAAAGGTGGTAATTGCAATTATTGATGATCCCGCAATAGAAACCGATAAGGGAACATTTATTAAAAACAGAATTATTAGTGAGATTAGAAGTATTACTGCCATTTATATTCTCCTATTTCCTTCTTCTGTTTTTCAGATTTGAAATATTATCAATCAAAGAGCTGAAGGAATGGACTGATGTGAGAAAACCACCTACAGCTATTGAGGCAAATGGTATCGACATAGGGATTAGTAAAGCCGCGGAGGTCTGGATATGAACAAATTTTGCCAGGCGTGTGCCGTAAATACATAAGATTAAGGATAAACCCAAAAGTAATATGTCAGTTAATATCGTTAGAAACATCTTTGCTCTGTTATTAAAGGCATTGTAAAGAAAGTCTACGCCTACGTGAGCCTTTCTCTTAAAACCGACTGACGCCCCTAAAAATGTTATCCATATCAGGGTATATCTTCCAAGTTCTTCCGACCAGTAGAGGGAATAGTTGAACACATATCTGAAAATTACCTGTGTAAAAATCAGCAGAGATATCGTAATCATCAGCAGCATCAACAAATACTCAGCGCCTTTATTCAGTTTATTGCTAATATTAAAAATAATTCTATTCATAGTTTTCCATTATTGCGGGATTTAAGAAGGCGGCGGGAGATTCTCATCTCCCGCCGCCGAAAGGTTTAAGACAGAGCCATGATTATTTAACTGCTTCTAACAGCCTCGCTATAAAGTCTTCGTCAATATCCTTTTTAGACTGCTCATAAATTTCCCCAACAAGTGTTCTGAAGCTGTCAACGTCCGGGGTTTCATTAACAACCATTCCATTATCCAGAATATTCTGCATATATCCTGCATTGGATTCTCTATTCAAAGCTCTCTGATAAACAGCAGCCTCTTTCATGCAGGTTACAAACAGTTCCTGATCTTCGGGACTGAGTTTTTCGTATGTGGCGAGATTCATCATGTCGATGTGCGAAGAGTAGACGTGTCTGGTCATTGACATATATTTCTGAACTTCAAAGAGTTTGTATTTGTCAATTACCCAAAGCGGATTCTCCTGTCCGTCAATTGTTCCCTGAGCAAGCTCGGTATTGATAGGCCATGCCATCGGAGTAGGGTTGGCTCCCAGCATTCTCCAGATTTTTACCTGAAGGGGAGCTTCCATTGTTCTGATTTTCAGTCCCTTAACATCTGCTGCCGAGGCTACCTGAACCATATTATTCGTAAGATTCCTGAACCCGTTTTCACTGAAAGCGAGTCCCTTGATATGATAATCGGAAAGTGAATCAAGAATTTCTTGTCCAAGCGGTCCGTCAAGGATCATATCCGCCTGTTCGTTGTTTTTAAACAAAAAGGGAAGTGAGAGTGCATTGGCAAGTTTGCTTACATTTCCAACAGGTCCGGTTGTAATGATTGCAATATCAACAGTCCCTAGCTGCACCTGCTGAATGATACTTCCTTCGCTGCCGAGTGAAGCGCTGTGCTGAATATCAAAAACGAACCTGCCGTTTGATCTGCTTTCAACAAGTTCCTTAAATTTAACAGCTGCGATATGCTGGGCTGAATCAGGAACAGTTACGATACCAATTACCATTTCCTGAACTTCGTTTTCTACATCCCCCGAGGCTTCATCCTGACCTGCGGCAAATAACGAAGATACAGTGATCATTGTTATGATCAACGCGATAAGAATTTTTTTCATTTCAATCTCCTTTTTGGTTACAAAAATAGTCATTATTTATGTTGATTTTACTATATAAGAATATCATATTCAAAATATATTGTACAGGATAAATCTTTTTAGAATGTATCTATTTCCGCAGCACCGCAACAGTTTCAAGGTGGTAGGTCTGCGGGAACATGTCCAGCGGCTGAAGCTCTTCAACCCTATAGCCGGCTTTTTCAAGAGCGGCTATATCCCGGACAAGAGCCGGTGGTGAACAGGATATGTAGATAATCAGCGGAACATTGAGGCCGGCCAGCCTGGATGTCTGATTTTTAAGTCCGCGGCGCGGCGGATCGAGGATAATACAGTCGGTCTGTTTTGCCCAGCCTGCAATATTTTTCCAGGAACGGGCTACATCAGCTTCGAAGAACCTTGTTCTGCACTTTGGATACTCTTCCTTCAATGCCTCGGCCCTTTTTCGGCCTCGTTCGATTGCTGTTTTTGAATTATCCCAACCGGTGATTGATGCCGCATGAGCGGCAAACTGGAGACTGAGGTTTCCGTCACCGCAGTATAGATCGAGTAAGCGGGGATTCTTATCGGAGGTATGTTTTTTTACAGTGTCACTGACATAGTTAAGCAATTTTTTATTTATTTCTTCATTAACCTGAAAAAAATCGGCCCCTAAATCTTTCTCGGAAAATCTGTAGAACGGATGCACCGAGCCTTCTTCGTCCATAAAGAGGTCGAATCCGACGAGCCCTGGATTACCGAGCTTGACTTTAGGCAGGTAATTATTAATCCTTTCATCAAGCAGAGGACAGTTGTCGATTTTTATCAGCTCATTGCTCGCAGCCCGGTAAAAGCCGTATTCCTGTGTGCCGTCTTCAGCTGATTGGGTCTTAAACCTTGCTGTGCGGCGGTAACCGAACTGTTTAGGCGATTCAATGATTGGTTTAATCTTCCCAGCATCATCATTCAATCGGTTCTTTACGAGTGCTGAGCGAAGCTCATTCACTTTCTGCGCTGTTTGAGTCTTGTAGTCGGCCTGCTGCCACTGGCAGCCTCCGCATACACCTGAAAAGGGGCAGGGTGGTTCGATGCGGTTCGGCGAAGCTTCGATGATCTTTACAATCTCAGCTTCACGATAGCGCTTTTCCTGTTTTGTCACCCTGATTTCGAGCAGGTCGCCCGGTACACTGAAGGGTACGAAATATACAATGCCCTCATGGCGGCCGACTCCGCTGCCGCCGTATGAGAGTGAATCAATTCTGATGTTAAGTGTTTCCATAGTTTGACTATAGCTTGACGGGCACAATATAGCAATTGCAAATTAACTTAACTACGTTATAATCAATTATAGCCGATGGTATATGCAGAAAGCAGCAGGAGGGAAAATATGCAGCAAAAATTCATAGCTTCAATCGATCAGGGCACCACGAGTACAAGATTCATCCTCTTTGATCAGAGCGGAACACCGGTCTTTTCACATCAGATTGAGCATAGACAGATATTTCCAAAGCCCGGCTGGGTTGAACATGACCCGATAGAGATCTGGGAGAATACCCGAAAATGTGTCATGGCAGTCCTTTCAGATAATAACGTTCGTCATGAGGAAATTACCGCGGTCGGAATAACAAACCAGCGTGAGACAACCATGGCCTGGGACCGGACAACCGGTTTGCCGCTTTATAACGCAATCGTCTGGCAGGATACCCGCACTGCGGACCTGGTCTCCGAGCTGTCAAAAAACGGGGGACCAGATCGTTTCAGGGAGAAAACCGGCCTGCCTGTCGCGACTTATTTTGCCGGAACAAAGATGCATTGGCTGCTGAATAATTCAAAAGATGTAGCTGATGCTGTTGCTGACGGCCGGGCGTTTTTCGGTACGATGGATTCCTGGATAGTATGGAAACTCACTGGCGGCCGCGACGGCGGTTCGTTTGTAACGGACGTAACCAATGCCAGTCGAACAATGTTGATGGACCTAAACAGTCTGCAGTGGGATCAGGAAATGCTTGATGTATTCGGTGTGCCGGCCGACGTACTGCCTGAAATTGTACCCTCTGTACCATCGGAGCCCTACGGCTATACCAGAAAGGACGGAGCATTCGGCGGCGCCGTTCCCGTATGCGGAATTCTCGGTGATCAGCAGGCGGCA
>DMKD01000118.1 GCA_003454605.1 Spirochaeta sp.
CAGGGTTGTTTCCGGGTCTATTGACGCAGCTACAGCAGTAGCGTCATCGGGGTCTACATTCGAGATGAAGAGGGCATCCATCATCGATTTACTGTTGACTTCGGCCCAGCCCTCAAGTGCAAGGTAGAGCGCACGGGGGCCCAGATCTGAACCGCCAATTCCGACCTGCACTACAGTGTCGAAGGTCTTTCCGGTAGAGCCCTTGATTTCTCCCCTGTGTACCTTGTCTGCAAAATCGGCTATACGCTCTTTTTGCTCGGCATAGAACTTGCCGATGTCAGTTCCATCTTCGGTGACAGCCGCAATGCTCTGGCCGCGGGAAAGCTGGTGGAGGACCATTCTGTCCTCTCCTGTGTTCATCCGCTTTCCTGAAAGGATAGCCATGTATTTCTGTATCAGTTCCTGTTCAAGGCTTAGCTCGCCCAGGGTGTCGATGATTTCATCGGTAACAGCCTTGGCTGAATAGTTATATGTCAGCCCCCCACCCAGATTGATGCTGCTGTTTTTGATCCGTTCAGCAGTTATAAGTGTCTTAAGTGATGGTTTTTCAGCTTTTTTCAGCTTCTCAAATGCTGCTGCTTCGTCTAAATTCTGGTATTTAATTTCTGACATTTTAGTCTCCAAATAATTTATTCCTGCCGGGAGGCAGGTTGTGGTGGTGAAGTTTGCAGAGATTTGTCTGCAAACTTCAGAGTAAAAAATTACAGGGATGTAATTTTTTACTCCAGCTTCATCACGAGTGCTGCAAGATTATCCAGCTCATCCCTGCTCATAGTAATTCCTTTTCCCATCTTTTCATGATCAGGAGCCCAGTCCCTCACATCATATTTCGGGTCGCGCCCGTTCCATGAAATCAGATTGAGCTCTCTTGACCATCCCTTTGGTGACTCGGAGATTACGCCCAGCTGTTTTATTATTGTGTAACTGAATTCTGCCATGATTTATTCTACCAAATGTTACAGGAACTGTATATAATTCATTTCATGATAGATGATGCAATGCGAACAAGGATAGACCGTTCGGCCTATGCGACGATGGTAATCTATGCCGCTTCAGTTAATATAATCCCGATAGCCCTGGTGAAGATCTCCGATGAACTCTCGATCAATCTTACTCAGGCGGGAATATTCGGTTTTATTACTTCAATTGAACAGTTTTTTATTCTGATTCTCAGCATATTCGGGGCGGCTCGATTTGGCAAAATTAGATTGCTCCGAACAGCTTTGCTTATTACCGCAGCCGGTTTACTGGCATTCGCCTTCAGCCGCTCGTATGTGATGGCTGTCAGTTTAATTGTAATAGTAGGTTTTGGAAATGCAATAATTGAAGGGGTTATTACACCTTTGGTAAATGATCTTCATCCTGATGATGATGGGGCCAAGATGAATCTCCTGCATTCATTCTGGCCGATTGGTGTCTGCCTTGGTGTTCTGGTCTTCGGCGAACTCTTGACCCGGGGTGTTTCCTGGCGAGCGTTGTTTATAGGTGTCGCAGCACTTTCAGTTATTATATATTTTTCCTATCCAAGCGCAAAGAAGGCGAAGCTTCCACCTTCAAATGCCGAACTTGGGCATCTCGGAGGTATCCTGAAACGCCCCCGGTTCTGGATGCTGGGGATGGCAATGTTTTTTTCCGGAGCCGGTGAATTTGCATTTGCTTTCTGGTCGGCAAGTTATATTCAGATAAACTTCGATACCCTGCCGAGGGCGGGGGCTTTCGGAGCGGCCGCCTTCGCGTTTGGAATGGCAATTGGAAGAATTGTCACAGCGTGGCTGGCGAAAAGATGGGGATTAAAGAATATTATCGTTGTATCGTCGATTGCAGGATGCCTCTTCAGTCTGACCTTCTTTATTATAAGCAGTCCGCTGATTATTTATGGATATCTGTTTATTATCGGTTTATTCGTTGCCTGCCTGTGGCCAAGTATTCAGTCCTATGCGGCAACTGTTATTGATGCCGATGCGACGGCTCTCATGGTGTTTTTATCATGCTTTGGAATTCCCGGAACCAGCCTCGCTGTTCTGGTTATGGGAATAATTGGGGATGCTTTCAGTCTATATTCAGCTTTCACGGTGGCCCCGATTTTCATTTTTCTTGTGGTTGTCTTTCTGCTGCTTGAAGGCAGGGTGGAGAAGCAGCCGCAGGCTTAGACTGGAAGTATAGACTTGCAGCCTATACTTTATGCATCTTCAATTTCCCGGACTCAAGCTGTTTTATAGATCTTCGCACCCAAAGCACCGAGACAAACATTGAGATTATGCTTCCGGTTGCTAATCCAATCCACACTCCCCAGATTCCCATGTTGAACACATGAATTAAAATCAGCATTACAGGGATCGCTATAAGAATAAGCCGTAGCAGGGTCAGAAGAAGCGCCGGCATTGGATAACCAATGGCCTGAAAAAATGATCGCCCTGTTATTCCAATAAGGGCTGTGAGGTAGGAAACACCTAGAACCCGGTACTGCATAACCGCGTACCACTGCACCTTTTCTACATCTGTAAAGGGTTTGAATATCCACGGTGCGAAGCCAACCATTAGTCCGGTGAGAACACCGACCGAGATTAGTCCGATTACCCATGACTCCTTCATCGTCTCACGCACACGGTCAAAATTCCCCCGGCCGCCGTTCTGTCCGACAATGGTCACTATCGCTGCACCGATGGCAAATGCCGGCATCATCATCAGTTGTTCAAAACGGCCGCAGAGCGCGAAGGCAGTGAGGGCAAGCTCATCAATTGAGATGACAATTCTGTTGAACACGAAAAAGCTCAATGACATTATTATCATTGCAAAAGACTGCGGCAGACCGATGGCGGCGATATCTTTGATAGTTCCGCCCTTTATGTTTGATATAGACCAGTCAATTTTTATCGATGATTTATTGTTCACGAATACAGTCATTATATAGATCAGGGCAACTGCCTGGGCGATCACTGTAGCAAGTGCTGCACCGCGCACATCGAGATTCAGAAGGAATATAAATATCGGATCAAGAACTATATTTAGAACTGTGCCGATTATCATCGAGTTCATTACGTACTTCATCAGACCTTCACCCTGGAGTATTCCCTGAAAGATCATCGCAAAAAAGATCACGGGACCTGCTGGAATGATCCATCGCAGATATTCAAGGCCGTGAAGGTAGTAGTCTCCTTCGGCTCCAAGTGCCGAAAGAATCTGCGGCGCAAAGGGCAGCAGAATTGCCAGGGAGAGCACCGACAGGACGAAACTTATCAACATTCCGGATTCCGCCGTTGTGCTAAGGATTTTCACATTCTTTTCGCCTATAGCTCTGGCTACAAGCGAGCTGACACCTACGGTTAATCCGTTACCCAGCGCCATGAAAAAGAAGATCAGCGGAAAAACTATTGCTGTTCCGCCCATATATGAAGGATCGGATAGGTCTATTCGGGCTACCCAGAAGGTGTCTGTAACATTGTAGACTACCTGAACAACCATTCCGGCAAACATCGGAATTGCCAGTTTAAGCAGTACCGGCCTTATGGGACCTTCGAACATCCCGGGTATTTCATTTACTTTGATATCATCATTCATAGTGACAGAATGTCGGGATTAAAAACAAAGATCAAGGAGGAAAAGGAAAAATCTGTGATTTTCTCTTTTCCTCTGGAGTTTCATAAATTAAACTCCACGGATAGCTTATAAAAGAATTTTAAGATTTTAATGAGGGTTGGGAGTTTTGCTGCACAAAACGTCCACCAGAGTTTTAGTCGGGGCAGTAGAATTGGGATACTTCCTTTGCCTTTTTCGGGTTGAAGCATTATATTAATCTTGATCAATACAATGCGACCAACGAGTATATCAGGAGAACGAATGAATAAAATTAAAGCAGCAATGGCTCAGTTTATGAGCGGCAGATACGGAATGGACCAGTTGAATAAGATTCTGATGATTGCAGCCTTTATCCTGATATTAGCCGGTTCTTTTATTCAGGTTCCTGTTCTGAACTCTTTAGCGCTGGTTGTTTTGGCTTATACAATTTTTCGTACATATTCGAGAAATCACAGAAAGAGGACCGCTGAGAATCAGCGGTTCCAGCGAATACTGAAAAAAATCCGCAACAGCTTTCTGTTAACTAAACTGAGAATAAAGGAGGCAGGGACTCATCGGCATATAAAGTGTCCGCAATGCGGCGTTATCATAAGAACATCAAAGGAACGGGGCCCCCGCAGGTTTACCTGTCCCAAATGTAAAACGGAATTTGAAACTAATATCAGAGTATAGAGCAGTAGAAAATAACTTAGATATGATTCTATAAAACCGATTCAATATCGGTCAGGCTGAAGTCGCCGCCCTTAAACAGCAGCGGTTCATTCAGCGCTTTGGCAGTTGCATATGCGCAGCAGTCGCCCATATTAAGTTTGGCCTTATGGTGCCCTTTGCCGAACTTCAGCCAGGCATCATATGCAAGCGTCTGCATCCCGGAAGTAAAAGGTATTATTTCCACCTCGCTATAAAAAAGGTGTCGGTCAAGTTTTTCTTTTCCTGCGGCACCTAATCTTGAAGTTATAACCATATCAGCTTCAAGCGCGTTGAAAGGGCACATGAATTTTCTGCCGTCGAGTGATAGTTTTTTATTGTAGGAGGCAGCATCTTCCTCTTTAAGTAGCACTGCAAGAATCGCTGATGCATCTACAACCATTAATCGAACGTCCCAATATTGTTATAGCCGAGAATTTCATCGGCAGGACGATCATCAAGAACAGGAAGTGCAGCACATTCCTCTGCAATTTCCGTTAGTATTTTCAATCGCAGTTCATTTACCGCATCGGGTTCTTTCATTCTG